>NZ_DKXK01000053.1:0-2966 GCF_002492185.1 Lactococcus sp. UBA7128 | reverse complement strand
ATACCACAGCCATTCAATCTCCCGCACCTTGATCTCGCTGGCCTTTGTAATTTCGATGTCATTCATACGCACAACCTTCCTTTCGTTTTGCATAAAGGCTGTCACACTATCAGCCCTTATGTATTGTTAGCACTTGCTATGAGTGTTTCTTGCTTTTAAGAGATGCCTGATGTATAATAAACTTAATAAATTATGCTTTATTTTCTATTATACTTGCTTTTGGAGCAAAGGGATTACATAGCACAATTCATAAGACGTTAAAAAGTTATAATGTGGGGGAATTGTTGTGGATAAAAGCAATTTAAACACAAAAAAAGACCTTTCTGATGAATCTAAGTCAGGCATGGTTCTTGACCTGACAATTCAAAATGACAATTTTGATTTTGCATCGTCAATTTCTACAGCGTTGGAACAAGCGGATTTAGAGATACAAACGCTTAATGAGACCATAGCTTCTATTAAAGGACTGAAACCTGATTGTGATAGGCTGGACTATATCCTTGCAGCGAGTTCAGGGGCTCTGTGCGGCATTATTGATATTTTTTTAGTTGGTAAGCCTGGTGAATCTCCGCTGGGAGACATTACAGATAAATGGTTTGCAAACAGAACAATGGACTTTGCAAAACTCTGCGGCTGGAAAGGTGAAGGAGAAAAGTCCGCAATACGTTTTCTTGAAAATAAATTCAAAGTACCTTATGACCAGACCGGGAGAGGGGACGCAGCAAGTTCCATATTTGATTTAAGTCCTTCCAATCATCATTTTAAATCCCTTGCGCACAATCCTACTTTATGCGGATTGTTTTTCTCAATTCTGGATCAGTTTCAAAATACCTCACATTTTGTTTCTGGGGGACAATTGATTTCGCTTGAAAAAGCTGATGATAAATTTGAACTGAGAGGACATGATGTACCCAGCAAGTTGTTCTGTGCATTTGTTAACTGGTTCGGCCATTTGATTTCTGATATGTCAGGATCATCTGGCGGTAAGGGACGTGGTATGGGAATACCATCTCCGTTCTGGGCTTGGACGAATGATATTATTGTTATTAAAAACAAGCTGGGTATCCCAGTATCACAGTTTGATGAGGCAGTAAATGAGCTTGCTTTGAACATTTATGAAAGTGGTTATGACATGCGCTTTCAAGCGGCACAGGCCATTCCCGTATTTATCAATGAAATGGTAGTTAGAATGATCTATGCTGTGAGAAGGCTGTTCAGGTATTTTTCAAACACTGAAAAAGCGGATCGTTCTTTTAAGCTGATGTGGAATACTTGTGAACCGTTTTCAAATGCAACTGTCAAACGGATGCTTACTGTAGCACATGGAACATTCTGCGTGATGGATATTGGCGACGCTACTATTCGTGGTTTTATTGCAGGGGCTGGAACATTCAATCCTACGGAGTTTTTCTTAAGGCTCAACATAGTTGGTGTTGGCCGATTTGCAATTTCTTTATATGGAGAAGGTAAGCGTGCCCTATGCTATTGGAGAGCAGAAAAAAATGCTGCCTTTGCTGAGAAAGAAAGAGTCATAGTTGAAAATTACATAGAAGGATTGAATATATTGGCATACAAGTATGATGACCGTATGCTGTTGACATTTGTAGAAGATTTGCGCAATAGTAAAATGTATATTTCAGCTTTCAACAAAACCGCAGAATTAGCGCAACTGAGAGATGTCCCTCCAGAGAAAATATTACGAAACAAATCGGATATTGACGCATACTTCAGAAAAAGGTGAGGTATATGTGTATGTTAAAGAAAAAGACAAAACTTCAGTTGGCCCAAGAACAGGCTGAGGCAGCGATTAAAAGGACTAATGAAAAAATAGATGAACTTGGCCTTAATACTGGTAGTCTCTATGGAAAATTAAATGCTATACAGGCCCAGTTTGATGCCATACGCAATGTTCCAAGCGAAAAACGTGTTCAATATGAAAAACTAAGGGAGGTTCGCTTAAATTGGAAACAGCAAGCTGATAAAATTGAAGCGGACTATAAAGTTGCAGCAGTGAAAAATGTTGGTGGTGGTGCAGCTGGTGTAAGTGCCGGAGTTGCTGTTGCTGCACTCGGGCCTACTGCCGCTATGGGAGTAGCAACCACATTTGGCGTTGCTTCTACTGGAACCGCAATTTCAACTTTAAGTGGGGCTGCTGCAACTAATGCAGCTTTAGCTTGGCTTGGTGGCGGTGCGCTTGCCGTTGGCGGGGGTGGTATGGCAGCCGGTAATGCATTTTTGGCTCTTGCCGGACCAGTCGGTTGGGCCATAGCAGGTGTGGCGCTTCTTAGTAGTGGATTGTTTTTCTGGAAAGCAAAAAGCGAAAAGGAACGGCTTGAGGATGTATTCACTTTAGTGAGCAAACGAGATGTGAAGTCTTATGACCTTGCTATTGTAGAATTAAATGAGCGCATTACTCGTATCCAAAATGAAAGCAATCTGCTTGATGAAGCTATAAAGAAAATTCAATCCTTTGGTACTGACTACGACCAAATGACCGAAGCACAGCAATATGAACTCGGTTCATATGTTAATTTGATGGAAGCGTCAACACAGTTACTCGTTAATCCAATTATGGGACTACTGCCGAAATACACGGAGGCAGATTTTAATAAATTTTCTTTTGGATTGAACAGTACGCTTTCTGCATACTGCAAGAAATACAAGGATTTGCTTATATCTTTATCAAACCTGTTTTATAAAATTGAACTTGACGAGAAAGACTTAAAGCTGTTAACAAAGTCTTTTAAGAATAACAAGAAATTTTTATTAGCTATGAAAGTGGCTAAGAAAGATTTTGATATCGAAATCATGCGTACAGTAAATGCTTGCCTTAAATATAAATATTTAAAGGGCTGAGCATGGCATATGTGGCAAGAGGTTCACCCTAACGACACAGAATAACTTATTACATCCTTCCTTGACGCTATGTATCTGCAAGCCCATTTGTCCCCGACACCCCGGCCCGC
>NZ_DKXK01000023.1:58841-65697 GCF_002492185.1 Lactococcus sp. UBA7128 | reverse complement strand
ACCACCGCAGAGTTGACAGAGCCGTTTTTATTGTTCTACTTCCACAAAGCAATATTTTTATCTGGCGCTAGGATAAACAATATTTGTACCAATAACTTTGGCCTTTCAAATCTTAAAATTCCTTGGCTGCTGCTTCTACTTTGCTAAGAAATTCAGACAAGAATTCTTCTGCCTTTTCAGGCTGATAAGCATGGCCTTCGACACTCAGAGAACTAAAATCTGTCCCGATAAATTCAAAAATCGCTTTCATATATTGAGTGCCTGTATCTTGTCCATTATAAAAACCACCGCTGGCTTGTAGATACAGTACTTTCTTGTCTGTTGCCAAACCTTTCGGGCCTTCTTCCGTGTAACGGAAAGTTTTACCCGCAACATTGACTGTATCAATCCATTTTTTAAGGCTAGCAGGAACCATAAGGTTCCATAATGGACTAGCAATGACTACTTTATCTGCTGAAAGGAATTGCTCTGTAAAGGCACCAAAACGTGAAACTTTATCTTGTTGTGATTCAGATAGGGCAGTAAATTCTACACCATTCTGCATGGCAATGAAAGCCGAAGCCATGTCTTGATCAATTTCAGGGATATTGGCTGAGAAGACATCGAGCACTTCTACCTCATCTCCTGCATTTGCGGCTTTATAAGCAGATACAAAAGCATCCAAACCTTTGATTGAGAAGCTGTCTTCAGCTGTCAAAGGATGCCCTTTTACAACAAGTAATTTCGTCATCAATAAATCCTCCAAGATTTTATTTAATTTACATATGTAAACAATATTACTTTATCATTATATCAAAAACATTTTTGAAAGGCTATAATTTTAATATGTGAAATTCAGCACAAATCTGTAAACGTTAAAACCACCTTGAAAAATGTCAAGATGGCTTTTGATTTTAGTGGCGAATTAAATAATCAAATGCACCCAAAGCTGCAGTAGCACCACTTCCCATTGCAATAATAATTTGTTTATAAGCAGAGTCTGTACAGTCTCCCGCAGCAAACACGCCAGGAACATTAGTAGCCCCTTGCTTATCGACGATAATTTCGCCCCGTGCTGTACGGTCAACAACACCGTCAAGCCATTCAGTATTTGGTACTAGTCCGATTAAGATAAAGACACCTGACAGTTCAAGAGTTACCTTTTCTTGTGTTTCGCGATTGACATAGTCTAAACTTTCGACCTTGCCCTTACCATGAATAGCTTTTGTTTCGACATTGGTCAGAACAGTTACGTTGTCCAGAGAATACAGCTTTTCTTGTAAAACTTTATCGGCTTTAAGCTCTGGTAAAAACTCTAAAACAGTCACGTGCTCAACTACACCAGCTAAGTCAATGGCTGCTTCAATCCCAGAATTTCCGCCCCCAACTACGGCAACTTTTTGGCCTGCGAAGATTGGTCCATCACAGTGTGGACAATAAGCTATTCCTTTATTTTTGAATTCTTCCTCTCCCGGAATTCCGAGTGAACGCCAGCGTGCTCCAGTTGATAGTACAACTGTTTTAGACTGAAGAACTGCGCCATTTTCTAGTGTCACTTCAAGCAGATCTTTTTTCTCTAATTTCACCGCCTTTTGTGTTTTCATAATGTCTGTAGGATAAGATTTTACATGTTCTTCAAGCTGTGCGACCAGCTTAGGACCTTCAGTATAGGTTGTGCCGATAAAGTTTTCAATACCTAAGGTTTCTAATGGCTGACCACCAAATTTTTCAGCTAAGATACCCGTACGTATTCCTTTACGCGCTGCATAAATAGCTGCACTGGCACCTGCTGGTCCACCACCAACAACAAGAACATCGTACGGTTCTTTCTTATCAAATTCTTCACTGCCGGCCTCACCAAGGAGTTTGTTTAAAATCTCTTCAAGGCTCATACGACCACTTGAAAATTCTTCACCGTTAACAAAGACTGTTGGGACTGCCATCACACCTCGAGATTTTACTTCTTCTTGGAACATGCCGCCCTCAATCATCGTGTGTGTAATATTTTCATTAAGTACACTCATAATATTCAGAGCCTGTACAACGTCTGGACAGTTATGGCAAGTCAAGCTGACGTAAGTTTCAAAGTGATAAGGCTTATCTATAGCTTGAATACGTTTTTTAAGGTCTTCTTCAATCTTAGGTGCGCGACCACTAACTTGCAAAAGCGCCAAAACGAGTGAATTAAATTCATGCCCTAAGGGAATACCGGCAAAGGCAACACCTCGCATCTCGCCCTTACGTACCACAGCAAATCCAGGAGCTTTTACCAATTTTGCTTCCTCGACACTTATACGAGGTGACATCTCCGCAATCTCATTGACAAAATCACGGACTTTTTTACCGTTCGTATCATTTTCATCTGCTTTTACGCGCAAGGCGATATCATTTTCTAAAAGTTCTAAATATTGCTTAAGTTGTGCTTTAAGATTCTCTTCTAACATTTTTTCTTTCCATTCTTTTTAGCTTAAAAAAGGCGAGTAAGCTACTTCGCCTTCTTAAATTAAATCTTACCAACCAAGTCCAAGCCAGGTGTCAGTGTTTCGGCATTTTCTTTCCATTTTGCAGGACACACTTCTCCTGGATGATTACGGATATACTGTGCTGCACGCACCTTGTCTACCAACTGGCTCGCATCACGACCAATCCCATCTGCTGTAATCTCTACAGCTTGAACGACTCCGTCTGGGTCAATGATAAATGAACCACGTTGTGATAAACCAGATGTTTCATCTAAAACATCAAAAATACGAGAAATTTTTTGGGAAGGATCAGCAAGCATTGGGTATTCTACTTTCCCGATAGCTTCACTGTGTTCATGCCACGCAGCATGGACAAAGTGTGTGTCTGTTGAACATGAATAAACTTCAACACCTAGTTCTTTAAGAGTAGCGTATTGTTCTTGCAAGTCTTCTAGTTCTGTTGGACAAACAAATGAGAAATCTGCAGGATAAAATACAATAACATTCCATTTTCCTTTAAAATCATCTGAATTGACCGTTAAAAATTTCCCATTTTGGTAAGCTTCAGTAACAAATGGTTCAACTTCTTTTCCGATTAGTGACATAGATTTTCTCTCCAATTTTTCTATTATTTTTTGTTCCCTAATAATTATTACAAAATGCTGAGTGTTAGTCAAAGAATCTGTTCATAATTTCGGAACAAATGAAACCGCTTAATGCTTCTGAATTATTACACTCTTGCTTTATAACCGTAAACAGCACTTTTGTGATTGAGAAAAGGATAATTGATAATGTTCTGATTATTTTATAAAACAAAAAATCCCGCTAGGGGAAAAATTTTATCTTGCAGTGAATGCTAAGTACTTATCTAACATAAAGGGGCGTAAATAGGCTGTTGCACTACTTGTAGGAAGAATTTCTTCTGAAAGGGAAATACCAAGCTCATTTTGGATATATTTTCTGCGTTTCTGAATTCTATGCCAGATTTCGGGATACATTTGACGGATGTCAGCTCTTAGTTTTTCATCTGCTAAGAAAATACCACTTTCACAGCTTACGCCGGCATATCCCTGTACAGAAGGAATGATATCAATTTGGAAAAGCATTCCGCTCTTCAACTTTTCTGTTGACGCTGGATAAATAGGAGAGCTCAGCCATTCTTCGTCAGCTATCAGATGCCCTGGATTTAAGGTCCAACCATATTTTTCTTTGGGGAGAACTTCTTCGACTTTATTATACAGGTCTTGGCCTAACATTCCGATTTTAACTGTTTCCAACCATGTTTTCACAGCATTAAAATAAGGTTTAGCTACAACTTCCAAATAATCTTTTTCAGCATCAGGTAACTCTGAAAGTTTGCTTACAGCATATCCGCCTCTACTTTGAAGACCTCCCTTATAACCTGTTGTCATAGACAGTCTATCGCCTTTTTTGATAACTTTAGACCCCGGATAGATATTCGCTTTTTCAAACCGCTCACCAGTAGCCATAATTGTAACAACACTATGATCCTGACCCAGATCAGAGAGACTCTTCGCAACTTCCATCTCTGTCTTTCCAACCTCCACTTGATCCATTGTCTGCAAAATACAGCGCCCTGCTAATGCTGCGCCAAACTCATAATGCGCAAATTCATTAGCATTGTTTCTAGTGCGTATGCCGCCTTCACCAATGAAAAGTTGTGTAGCATTTTCCATTAATACCTTGGGATATAAATTTTTTAGAGCCTGAACCAGATAGTAAGGAAGTTCAAAAAGTTGGGCATTATCTTCCGTGAAACTGGTGAAATTTTTCCAGCCTACAAGACCAATTTTCTTTGAATTTTCCAAAGCACATTGACCCAAAATTTCCTCCACTGTTCCTTTTTTAGGCATGGGCTGATTAGGCAAGGAAAAATGTGGCATGTGTATGGCTTTAGCTAAAAGTCTTGCCTTACTTGCTTTATTCAAATTCTCATTGCCCAATACCATGTAAACCTCACCAGTCACATGAAGAATGAGTAGTGCTTCTTCAAAACGTGGAAGAAAACCTGTTAAATATTCAAAGTTACTCCCATGTTCCAGATCAGCATAAATAACCAAACTGTCATAGCCTTTTTCTCGCATTTTTCCGAGTAAAGCAGTTTTTCTAAAAGCCATCGTTTCATCAGTCAAGGAAACTGGACTTAACTTGTTTTCAATAGCTGGGGCTTTAATCTGCTTAAGCTGAATCAATTTTCGCTCCTTTTTGTAAAAATAAGAATTGCCTAAAAAAGCAATTCCGTACTTAGTGATATTAATTTTTTAATTCTTTTAAAACAGACTTTAAATGTGAAAACTGCGAAGGCTCGGACAAGGAAACTGTCATTTCCCAAGCTTTTGTGCCTTCCTCAACTGCTAAAGAGAGAAAGATACGCTGAAAATGTGAGAGTGCCTCAGAATGAACGAGGTAATCAATCTCTTCTGGGGACAAAAAAATCTGATTTCGCTGAATTGCCTTGTTCAAATAGCGGAGCCAAAGCCGTGCATCTCCTCTAGATTTTTTAGCAGCAGCTTCAAAGTATTCTTTCCAACTCATTTATAACAACCTCAAAAGTTCTGGTTTTTCTCGTAAATAATTTTTCAAAGCCTCTTTGCCATAAGCGATACTGTAGGCTTCTAAAACAACTGCAGGATCGGATGTTCCTTCCGAATAATTTTCCAACAAATCAAGTAAAGTATCTGGACTTTCTATTTTTAATTTTTTCATGATTTGTGCAATATCAGGAATGTCCTTCTCTCTTCCCGCCTGAATCTTATCAATCAAAACAGATTGAAGTGAAGAGAGATAAACTTCAAGATGGCTTGCCTTAAAAATCAAGACCCTATCCTGTTCAGAAAAAGACATGATTTGTCCAATCGAATGACTTAGCCAAGGCTCGTTCACAGTTCCTACATGAAATTCTTGGCCAATCTCTGCAATAATTTCTTCTACTTTGGAAGTGGATTCATAGAAAGCATCGATATCTTCAGTAGCTTTTAAACCGTGATACTCAAGCACAAAGCCACCCACACATTGTAAATTCAGATGGATGTCATTTTCTGACAGCTTTTCATTCAAACGTGTAAACAACTTATCATAATTCATAAATCATATACTTTCTTTTGAAATCTCTCCTTTTGATTATAGCATATAGCAGCGTATAAAAAAAGAGTTTTTTATCTTTTAAAACAAAAAAACACCTTTTGGCGTTTTAATTCCTTATTATTTCAAATGCAGTTTGTAAGTCTTCTAACAAGTCGTGAATATCTTCAATCCCTACAGACAAGCGGATTAATCCATCTTTGATGCCCACTGCTTCTCGAAGATGTTTTGGTATTGAAGCATGTGTCATTACCGCTGGAACCTCAATCAAGCTTTCAACACCACCCAGTGATTCTGCCAAAGTAAAATATTTTAGAGATTCGACAAAATATTTTACTTTACTTTCATCTTGGAGCTCAAAAGAGAGCATTCCGCCAAATCCTGACATCTGTTTAGAGGCAATTTCATATCCAGAATCTGTAGAGAGTCCTGGATAGTAGACTTTGCTCACTTGTGGGCTTTTCTCCAGAAATTCTGCAATTTTCTGGGCATTCGTTGCGTGAGCTTCCATACGAAGTGCTAAAGTTTTTATTCCTCGCTGAACCAACCAACTGTCTTGCGGTCCTAAAACACCCCCGATAGAGTTCTGCATAAAACCAATACGCTCTGCCAAGTTTGTATCGTTTGTTGTTACCAAGCCTGATACCACATCCGAATGTCCTCCCAAATACTTTGTTCCTGAATGAAGAACGATGTCTGCCCCCAAACTTAAAGGGCGCTGAAAATACGGCGTAGCAAAAGTATTGTCTACAATTGTGATAAGATTATTTTCTTGTGCAACTTCTGTAAGTTGTCGTATATCTAAAATCTTCATCAAAGGATTTGAAGGTGTTTCAAAATAGAGGGCTGTGGTGGTAGGCTTTATCGCCTTGTTTAGTGCAGAAAAATCTGTTAAATCAACCAGATCATACTCTAGCCCAAAGTTCTGCATGACTTTGTCCATCAAACGGAAAGTACCACCATAAACATCATTGCCCATAATGATATGGTCGCCTGCCTTAAAAATTGAGAGAACAGCATGAATCCCTGCTAATCCTGAACCGAATGCAAAACCGCGCACGCCTCCTTCTAAATCTGCAATAAGTGATTCTAGAGCATGACGCGTTGGATTTCCCGACCTTGAATATTCATAAGCTTTGGGCTGTCCTAGTCCCTCTTGCTTATAGGTTGATACTTGATAGATTGGGACTGAAACAGCTCCGCTGGTAGCATCTTCACTGATTCCCCCATGAATCATTTTTGTTTTTATCTTCACCTCTGATAGAGTCCCCTCTCTTTAATTATTCATTCATTATAATACAGTTTATTTCTTT
>NZ_DKXK01000023.1:0-58579 GCF_002492185.1 Lactococcus sp. UBA7128 | reverse complement strand
ATTAAGAATTATTTATAACCAAGTTTTAAAAATTTTATACTGAATTGCTATTAAGTTTTCAAAATACAAAAAATGCTTAACCCGATGTATAAGAACACTGGTTAAGCGTTTTTGTATTTTGGATGAAATCAGTCAAATTTCTTCCTCTGTTCTAAGTTCTATTTTTTAACCTCGTTTGCGTTAGAGAAGAGGTCATTTAAGGCTTCACTCATCGTTGGGTGTGTAAAGATATGATCTCTTATCATAGTATAGGGCAACTTGGCCTTCATTGCAAGAGACAGAATATTAATCACTTCATGTGAATCTTCAGCATAGAGCGTTGCCCCTAAAATTTCCTCTGTTTCTGGGTCAACAAGTGCCTTGAGTAAACCTTTACTTTGCTTGAGTACAGCTGATTTAGGAATAGCTGTAGCTTCTAAACGGAAAAGACGATAATTTTTTCTTTGAGCTTGAGCCTCAGTTTCTGTCAAACCGACATTAGAGAGTGTTGGGGTGATAAAAACACTGCTTGCTAGCTCTCCCCGATTATCCAAAGTTCGTCCCTTATCGCCATAAAGTTGACTTTCAATAATTCTGTAGTCGTCTAATGACGTATAGGTGAACTGTGGTCCGCCGTGTACATCTCCGAGAGCCCAAATATTTTTGGCAGAAGTTTCCAGCTTTTCATTCACTAAGATATGTCCGTCTTCTCCTATTTTTACAGAAGTATTTTCCAGTCCTAAACCAGAGATATTTGGCTTACGACCAGTGGCTAATAAAATCTTATCTGCTTCAACTTCTTCTGCTTGACCATCAAACGTGATATTCAAGATACTCTTCTCATCACGGTCAAAAACACCATTAATTTCGTAGCCGAGCTTGAAAACCGCTCCTGCTTCTTCTAAATCTTTTTTCACACGTGCTGCGATATCTCGATCTTGACGTGGTAAAAAAGTGCGATGAGAATCAATGACAGTTACCCTAGAGCCATAAGACAGGAACATTGAAGCGAATTCAAGACCAATGTAGCCTGAGCCAATGATGACGAGATGATCTGGACGTTTTTGCAAGTCCATCAACCCTGTGGAGGTTACAAGATTTTTGCATTCTGACATGCCAAGAATTGAAGGCAAAATTGCGCGTGCTCCTGTATTTATAAAAATACGCTCAGCCTCCACAAGCATGGCAGGTTGACCCTCTCGAGAGACTTCCACCTCATGATCCGATAAAAATCGAGCCTTACCATCTATAACCGTTGCTGTAGGCTCATCTGCAATCATGTGATAATTTTTGCTATTTAATTTTTCGACAAGATTGACTTTTTGAAGTGCTGCATCCGCAAAATTCTCACCTTTTTGGCCATTGACGATTAGAGACTTTGAAGGGATACAGCCAATATTAATACATGTTCCACCGTACATGCGTGGAGATTGCTCTACTATTGCAACTGCTTCCCCTTTTCTGGCTAAAGATTTCGCAAGCGTTTTCCCTGCTTTCCCAAAACCAATGATAAGATTTTTAACTACTTTTCTTTCCATACTATAACTTTCCCCTATAATCCACGATAAGTAAATTGTGACTTAAATATTCACCCTCTGTTTTCAAAGCTATAAGATTATAACTGCCCTCAACCTTAGCATATAGGTCTTGGCTTCCCCAGAACATCTCGCCCCATTTTTTAAAATAAATGGGACCAAACTCAGAGTCCAAATGTGCATCAAACACCTCAGGAAGTTTACCCTTGTCTATGGCGAGGAGTCGATAGCGTGAAATACCACCTGCACATGCATCTACTGACTCGTTTTTTTCACTCAACTCATGGTCAAAATCTAATACAAAATCTGCATTTTCGAATTTCATCAATCTTTCGCCTACTTCTTTATCGAATATAAATTTCATGTTTTCTGCCTCCTATCATTTAAACAAGTGACTTGATTTCCTTTCTTAATTTATCTATTCCCTTTTCAAAAACCGCCCAGTCCTGTGTAAGTTTAAGCAGTAGATGGTTGCCTTGAATGCTTGAAATGATATGCTGCGCTTGAATTTGGGCTTTTTCTTGACTCCAACCCGTAATTTCAATAATTCGTGCTTGAACCAATTGCGTCCAGCTTTTCATAAGTTGACACAACAACTCACGAAAATCCTCATCCTCGCCCGCACCAAGTTCAACAACAAGATTTCCTACGGCACAGCCATAATGCTTTATTTCGTCTTTATGCATCCGAATTTCCCAATCCAGCATAGCAAGTAGGGCCTCTTCTGGATTTTTCATTTTACGTAAGAGAGGCTCAAAACATTGTCTCTCCCATTCCGAACTGTGCGCACGAATCACCTCGAGGCAGATTTCCTTTTTAGATAGGAAATAATGATAAAGTTGCCCTTTCCCAGTACCGGAATCTTCCAAAATATCTCGGATAGAAGTTGAAGCATACCCTTTCTGACAGAAAAGTTTCTTACTGCTCTCTATGATTTTATCTTTTGCTTCCGACACTTTACACCTCCAATCATTTTACCTACCGCTTGGTACAGTATTAATATAACACACCATAGAGTGTGCTGACAAGAAATTGAACTTGAAATTTCAGATTCAGGATAATCATAAGAGGATATTAGAAGGGCAATCATCAAAAAAGAATTTAAAAAAACCATTCACAAAGGACTCCGAACAGTCACTTTGAATGGTTCATTTCTTTATTTGTTTTTAAATCACTCCAAAAAGAATAAAGATGATAACAAGAACTCCTAGAGCTATACGGTACCAACCAAAAACTTGGAAATCGTGGCGCTTGATATAACTCATCAAGAATTTAATAACAAAGACTGATACGATATAAGCCACAGCCATACCTACGATAAGTGCGATTACTTCTGACAGACTAAAGTGAAGTCCGAACTTCAAAAGCTTGAAAGCTGAGGCACCAAGCATTGTTGGAACAGCTAGAAAGAACGTAAACTCTGCAGCGACAACACGTGACACACCAATCAACAAAGCACCGACAATAGTCGCACCGGAGCGTGATGTACCAGGAATCATTGAGAGAACTTGAAACATCCCGATAATTAGTGCAGCTTGATACGTAAGTCCCTTGATACTGGTGATTTTAGGCTGACGTGTTTTATTCCAACGTTCGACCACAATAAAGGCAATACCGTAAATGATGAGCATGATAGCAATCGTTAATGGTGTACCAAAATTTTCTTCTAAAAAATCGTTGAGAAAGAGACCGAATACAGCTGTGGGGAGAAAAGCTACGATAACTTTAAGCCACATATTAAAGACAGATCTTTTGATACGTACCCCTTTGCCTTCAATGTTAACAAATGGATTCATCTTTGACCAAAACTCTACGATAACAGCAATAATCGCTCCTAACTGAATAACAACGAAAAACATATCTTTAAAAGCCTGAGTCATATCTGTATGAATAAAGGCATCAACTAGAAGCATATGTCCTGTACTTGATATGGGTAGCCATTCCGTAATCCCCTCAACAATGCCAAGGAAGATGATTTTCAAAAGTTCAATAAAATTTAAGTCCATTTTTCTTATATCCTATTCGTTAATATGGTAAAGCTATTATTTTCAGCAGGCAAAGTTTCAACTTACATTCTTCGACCAGCACTTGAACCATTTTACCAAAATTAAGGCGTAAATTGAAGTGACAGGAAAAAGCACTCCCTTACAATTGAGGGAATGCTTTGTTATTTTTCTTGAGCTTTTTCATACTTCAGCCCCATTGCATTGATTGAAACAACGACTGTTGAGATACTCATTAACACGGCCGCTGCTAAAGGATTGATTGAAATCCCAAATGTAGGATAGAAAATGCCAGCAGCAACAGGAATAGCGACAATATTGTAGCCAGCACCAAACCAAAGGTTCTGTTTCATTTTACGGTTAGATCGTTTAGAAATTTCAATCAGGGCTAAGACATCACTAGGATTTGAGTTCACCAAGACAACATCCGCTGTGTTAATCGCCACAGAAGTTCCACCGCCAATAGCAATCCCAAGATTACTTGTTGCCAGTGCTGGAGAATCATTAACCCCATCTCCAATAAAGAGGACATTGCCTTTTTCTTGATACGTTTTGACAATCCTTGCTTTATCTTCTGGTTTTAACTCAGCATAAAACTCTGTCATGTCTAAATTTTTAGCAATTTTTGCAGCTGTAGCCTTATTATCACCAGTCAACATGATGGGTAAGATACCGCGTTTTTTCAGTTCTGCAATGAAAAATGCTGCATCCTCCTTTAGCGAATCGCCTAAAGCCACAAAACCATGAATTTTCCTGTCAGATATCAAGAAAGATACAGTCAGCCCCTGAGCAAGAACTTTTTGAATTTCGTCTTGGTCAACTGCAATAGAGTGCTCTTGAAGGTAGGCGTAAGATACAACACTATAGTTTTTGCCCTGTACACTTCCTTCCAAACCCACACCAGGAATACTTTCTATATTTCTTGCTTCGAGTTGTAAATCTTCCACTGCATGAACAATCGAAAGGGCAATTGGATGAGTAGAGCCGTTTTCTAAAGCTGCCATCACCTGCAAAATATCAATGTCTTCTTCGTCGTCGACTTTTACAACTTGACGCACAGTAAATTTTCCGTCCGTTAAAGTACCAGTCTTGTCCATCAAGGCATACTTTACCTTATGGATTGACTCCAAAGCAGTTCTGTTTTGAATGAGTAGACCATTTTTAGCTGAAATATTGGTCAAACGTGCCACAACGAGAGGGACAGCTAATCCTAAAGCATGAGGACAAGCAATCACAAAGACGGATACAGCGGTCATTAAAGCGAAGCTAAGTGTGGAAGTCATTGTCCAGATGATGAAAGAAGCAATACCTACGATTAAAGCTGTCCAGAAGAGCCAACCTGCGACTTTATCGGCTAGATTTTCACTGGCAGACTTTTGCTTTTGGGCTTTTTCGACCAGTTGGGCAATTTGTGAAAGGAGAGAATCCTTGCCTAGAGAAGTAACTTTCATTTCGAAGGGAAGGTTTTGATTCAGAGAACCGCCGTAAACAACATCTCCCTTTTCTTTTGGTACAAGACGAGATTCACCTGTAATCATCGACTCATCTACAGATAAGTGAACTGCTTCTGACATCACGATACCATCCGCTGGAATTCGCTCATTTTCCTTAACTAAAAGAACATCGTCTACTTTGAGCTCAGATATGGCTACGTCTTTTCCGTCTTTCAAGTGCGCTTTTTTAGGAATAAGCGATGCCAAGTCCTTGAGAGCATCACCTGCACGGTGAACAGCTCTCATCTCAATGATATGCCCAGCCAACATGATGACGATAAGGGTTGACAGTTCAAACCAGAAATCCATAGCTTCCCCACCAGCCCACACCACGACCGTAGCATAGACAGAGTACAGATAGGCAACAACAATTCCCATAGTGATGAGCATCATCATCGCAGGTTTTTTAGCCTGCAATTCTCCACGCGCACCACTAAAGAAAGGTGTGCCACCGTAAAAGAAAATAATTGAACCCAGTATCAACCTAATAAGCGAGTCCCCTGAAAAATGGAACAATTGAAATCCAGCAATGCTTGAAATAGCAAGCAGTGGAAACATCAAAGCAATACTGACTTTCAGCTTCTTGCTCATATTACCCATGTGCATCATGTGTCCACCGTGGTTCATCATATCATGCTCACCGTGATGTTCCATTTCTTCCCTATCATGTTTCATATGTTCAATGTGTCTATTATCCATGTTAACCTCCCTAAATGTTCAGTTTTTTGAACACTCTTCATCTATAGTTTACGCGCATAAACTTATAAAGTCAAGTAAACTGAATTTTCTAAGAAGTTAAAAAGAACTTAATTTGTTTGAACAACTATCAGTCTAAAATTGTAAATCCTAGAGCTTTAATGTCTTTATTGAAAGTCTGAACTGTTTCGAGTGAGAGTGTGTTCAAATCTTTATGATACATTGAAAGCTTATTCAAAAGAGCAGGAGGGACAGTAATTATATCGACACCAAGATCTTGTGCTTGCACAATATTCAGCACTTCACGTGTCGAGGCCCATAAAAGTTTTACTCCTTCTTTTCGGTGACAGATTTCTACTGACTTTTTCACAAATGGTTCTGGATGGACACCGGTATCTGCTATGCGCCCAGCAAATACCGAAACAATGCTCTCAACTCCTGTAGTAAGTGCATCTACAGTATCCTGAACTTGTTTTTCCGTCATCAAGGCTGTGATGTTCAACTTTAAGCCTAAATCTGACAATTTTTTGATTAAGGGAATGCTTGACTCACCACGTGTGTTCATGATTGGAATTTTCACAAAAACATTATTCCCTAGAGCAGCAAGCTTTAATGCCTCTTTTTCCATTGTTGCAAAGTCATCCCCAAAGACTTCAAAGCTAATAGGCATCCCTTCTATTTTTCCCAGAGCTTCTTGGACAAAAGACATATAATCTGTAACTCCTGCCTGCTTCATGAGTGAGGGATTTGTTGTAAATCCTGAGATGAGTCCAGCTTCTTTCATTGCAATCATATCAGAAATTACTGCACCGTCAGAATAGATTTCAATATTAAATTTCATAGAATTTCCTTTCGTTTTGCTTACTTTTGGCCATAATAAGCAGCAGAACCATGCTTGCGAAGGTAGTGCTTATCCAGCAGATATGTTGGTGCTTCTTCTGCTTTAGGATTGAGTTGTTCAGTTAATCTGGCCATCCTCGCAACTTCCTCCAAGACCACACTGTGATAGACTGCCTCTTCTGGTGTTTTCCCCCATGTGAAAGGTCCATGATGACGCACGAGAACACCTGGAACTACCTTATAACTACTGCTTCTTTCCCTAAGGGTTTCGATAATCACCGTTCCCGTTTTTCTTTCGTAATCGGAGTGAATTTCCCCTGCTGTGAGCGAACGGACAACTGGAATTCCTCCATAAAAATAATCTGCGTGGGTTGTCCCATAAAATGGAATATCCCGCCCTGCTTGGGCCCAACCGACAGCTTCTGTTGAATGTGTATGAACCACTCCCCCAATCTCTGGATAAGCTTTATAAAGCTCTAAATGTGTCATCAAGTCAGAAGAAGGGTTGAGTTCTCCTTCGATAACTTTACCCTCTAAATCCGTGATGACCATATTGTCCGGTCTAAGATTATGATATTCAACACCGCTAGGTTTAATGACAACATAACCAAGTTCCCGGTCTATAGCAGAAACATTTCCCCATGTGAACTTTACTAGTCCATATTCTGGAAGTGAGACATTCGCTGCATAGACACGCTTTCTAAGCTCTTCTAATATCATTTATTTAAGCCCTGCTTTCTCAATCAATGGATAAAGGAAGGTTTGAGCTTCTCGGATTGCAGCTCTTGTTTCCTCTACTGTATCACAGTTTTCAGACCACATTTCGATTAAAAATGGGCCTTGATAATTTGTTTCTTTTAAAATATTGAACATTATTTCCCAATCTACGCTCCCTTTTCCAAAAGGAACATCCCGAAACTGCCCTTTCGAATGCTCTGTTACAGCATATGTATCTTTTAAATGAAGCCCTGCAATTGAGAGATGGCCAAGAAAGAGTTCACTGTAAATATCATTATGCCATGCGAAAATATTTCCTGTATCTGGATAGACAAAAAGATAGGGTGAAGCAACTTCCTTCTCAATGGTCAGGTATTTTTGAACGGAGTTGATAAAGGGATCATCCATTGTTTCAACCGCCAAGATAACTTGGGTCTGCTCTGCCCAGTTACACACCTTTCGCAAATTTTTGATATACCGTGCTCTTGTTTCAGTAGATTTTTCTTCATAATAGACATCATATCCTGCGACTTGAATAACACGGATACCTAAATCTTGAGCTAGTTCAATGCATTGTTCCATAATTTTTAACGACTTTGCCTCAGTCTCAGGATTGTTTGACCCTAAGGGAAAACGGCGGTGGGCAGAAAAACAAAGGCTTTGAATACGAATACCCGTTTCGTAAATTGCTTGGACAACTTCCAAGCGTTCTTCTTTTGTCCAGTTTAGCCGAGCCAAGCGCGAGTCGTCCTCGTCGACTGACATTTCAACAAAGTCAAAGCCCAGTTCTTTTGCAAACGCTAATCGCTCCTTCCAAGAAAAATGCCTTGGCATTGCTTTTTCGTAAATTCCAATAGGTCGAGTCATAATTACCCCCAAATCCGTAAAATTTCAGCTTTGAACTCCTGTGCAGCTTCTGCAGGCTTTGGTGCCTCAGTAATGCCACGCCCCACAATAAATGTAAAAATATCTAGTCCTCTAAAAAGTTCTAAGTTTTCGGTATCCAGACCACCAGTGACTGAAACGCGGAAACCCATATTTATCAGCTTTTTGATCTTATCAAGATCTTTTTCACTCCAAGTCTTCCCTTCCAGAAGAGCATCACGTGATTGATGGTAGATGACTTGGGAAATTCCTGCATCAAGCCAAGTCTTTGCTTGCTCATATGTCCAATCACCATAAAGTTCTACCTGAATCTCACCATTTTTATCATTTATTTCTTGAATTGCTTTCCGAGCGGCCTTCATCGTTGGAAGAGTTGCAGAGCAGATACAAGTCATCCAATTCGCTCCACATAGCGCATTGTTTTTAGCCACAGTTCCTCCTGCATCAGCACATTTGGTATCAGCAACAAGCGTTTTATCAGGGAAAAGACCACGGAGTATCTCTACCAGTTGACTCCCCACCTGTAACAGGCAAACTGTACCCGCTTCGATTATATCGACTTCATGTCCAACGGATACAGCAGCTTTAAGCGCACTATGCAGCTCTGAGTGATCCAGAGCTACTTGTAAATTAGGGCGTCTTTTATTCATTTTCATCATCCTTCTTGGTTTAGACTCTATTATGTTCCACGAAATTTTTATTAAAAAGCTTCTTTTACATTTCCCTGTCTAGATTTAATTCCTCAAGAAAAGGGTTGCTTTTAGACTCTTCTAGCATCTTAAAGATTTCCTCTTTGTGTTTGGCAGCTACAAGCCTTTCAATTGAATTTTCAAGTTCAAACAATGCCACAATTTGTGGGATTGCCACGGAGGTATGGATCTCAGAGCTGATAGCTGCTAAAGTTAACAAAACGCTTACCTCTTTACCATCTGAGAAAGTTACAGGCTCAGTCAAGCTGATAAGGGAAAAAGCAGTTCTGTTTACCCCTGCTTCCGGCCGTGCATGAGGCATTGCCATACCGGGCATAAGGATATAGTATGGTCCATATTTTTCAGTTAATTCCAAAATTGCATGATAATACGCTTCCGTTACTGCACCGCTATCAATAAGAGGTTTAACGGATAGTTTTATCGCCTCTGACCAGTTTTGAGCTCTTAAGCCCAGACAAATAGAATCATTTTCCTTTAGGCTCTGCATCAAATTCATCTTTTTTCCTCCTAAGCCCTATTACTTTATATAAGTATCATAAGACGGCTTGTAATTTTGTCTTAATCTCAGTATCGTCCATTAAGTTATCAAGACCGATAAGATGTGCTTTCGTACGCCCTTTTAATTCTCCGATGAGATGCTCTGATACAATGACAATATCGTAACCAGCTGCTAATCCTTTGGCTTCCCCTACAGAGCAGGAAGCAGATTCAAAATCAGTAATTCCCAACTGGCGTACTGCACGCTCTACTTTCATCTTAATAACCATTGATGTTCCCATTCCATTGCCGCATGCTGTCAAAATTTTTAACATATATTTTTCTCCTCATCTGTTTCTTTTTTACTGAATTTATCTTCTCCTAGCGCTTGGACTTGTCCGGCATAGTAAGCTTCTTTGCTCCTGGCTTTCCGATACTGAAGCTGTGGAATTACTAGAAAGAACAGGCAGACAATGACATAACCCCAAACGCCTAATTTTTGGAAAATGTAAGCAAACGGTACCCAAGGTAATTCAAAGTCAATGTTCCCATGATAACCTCCGAATGCTTGCAACTTAAGCAAAGCAACTGCAAGAGCACCAATAGAAACTTGAAGCAAGCCTGAAATAAAGGAAAGAATAAGCGCTGCTTTCCAGCCTCCACGTTTATCTGCATAAACGGCAATGGCTGCATTGTCAAAGAATACAGGAACAAATCCGGTGATGATAAGAATAGGGCTGCCAAACACAATCAGCAAGCCAATCATAAGCAGCTGACCAATCAATCCAAACACAAACCCTGAAAGCACCGCATTAGGTGAGCCGAAGCCGAATGAAGCTGCCACATCAACAGCTGGGAATGAGCCAGGCAAAAGCTTTTGCGAAATACCTTGGAAGGCATTGGTTAGCTCTGTTACAAACATACGAACGCCCTGCATCAAGATAAATAGGTAAACAGAGAATGTAAAAGCCGTTTGAATCACATACATAAAATAAGATTGGGCTTCAGGATTATAGGGAATCCCAGAGGTAATGACTTGGGGATTAGACATAATATCTGGCCCCAGAACTGCCAAGATTGCACCAAAGAAAACCAGCATCAAGGTTGCCGAAGCAACAACGGTATCGTGAAAAATGGAGAGAAACTTGGGAAGTCTTATATTATCAAGATTTTCTTCTTCATTGCCGATTTTCCCTGCAACCTTATCAACGAACCAAATGGCGAACTGCTGTTGATGACCAATCGCAAATCCTCCCCCACCCGTTAAAGTCTGAGTAGCTTCAACGGTCATATTTGAGCTCACTGCCCAGTAAAGCCCACAGAGAATACCAATTGCCACGATACCAGAGGGACTCCTGAACTCGGGTACAAGCAAAAGCACCATCAGTGAGAGGGTTGCTGCCTGCTGGACCATGATGTGGCCGGTAATAAATAAAGTACGCACCTTGGTGATTTTCCGAAACATTACCAGCACAATATTGACACCAAAACCAATCAGAATGGCCGTCGTTGCTGCACCGATAAAATCAGGAAATTGCTTAGCAATACTTTCGTTTGCCGCTGTCAAACCAAAGTAAGGGTCAATAACTGCTGCACCAATATTGAATTTATAGTTCAAAGCGGCAAGTATAGGCCGAAAAGTATTTACTAAACCACCCGAAGCAACATTCAAAATCAGATAGCCGACCGTTGCTTTAATGAAACCCGAAAAGACTTCATGCGCTGGCTTTTTAAGTAGAGCATAACCGATTAAAACTAGTAAACCTACAAAAAAAGCGGGATTCTGTAAAATATTTTTAGAAAACCATTCTAATATAATAATAAAAGCATTCATAAAAATTTACTCCTGTATCACAACAAGGCTTTAAATTGAATGTTTGAATCTTCCTCAAAGCAATCTTCAAACCCACGTGGATGGTGGTACTCTATTTTCTCTTTATCTAGCGGGTAAGTATACTTGCCGCCGACTTCCCAAATGAATGGGTGAAAGTCGTATTGCAAGCGCTCTTTACGCATTTTCCAAAGCTCGAGTATTTCAGCTGTAGAGGCCATAAAGTTAGACCAAATATCATAGTGCACAGGGATAATGACCTTAGCCTGCAAATTTTCAGCCATTCGTAACAAATCGACCGAAGTCATCTTATCTTGAATGCCTCTTGGATTTTCGCCATAGTTATTCAAAGCCACATCAATACTAAAGTCCTTACCATGCTTAGCAAAATAGTTCGAAAAGTGAGAATCTGCGCCATGATATATGGTTCCACCGGGGGTTTCAAAGATATAATTCACTGCCTTTCGCGCCATTTCTGCATCGGTGATTGTTAAACCTGAAAGTTCTCCCCCTTGACTCTCTGCGCCCTCAACAGGCAAAGTGACCAAACATGTCCGATCAAAAGATTCTACAGCATGTACTATAACATCTTTTACTGTAAAGGACTCCCCAGGCTTGACGATTATAATCCTTTTTTCAGGTACACCCCATTTTTTCCAAATTTCACCGCATTCATAAGGCCCAACCAATTTCACATGTCTTAACTTGGGATTATTAACAATAGCTGCTGCCGTACTCAAATCAATATGGTCACTATGAAAATGTGAAACCAAATAATAATCCAGTTCTTCAATCGCAAAAGGATCAATCACCATGGGCTGAACACGGAGATTGGGTTGCAACTGACGAGCCCCTGCCATGTTAGCCATTTGATGGCCGCGAACCATGTTCTTTATCTTTTTGCTTGACTTGCCTCGTGATGACCATAAGTCCATAACAATATTTGCAGCAGCTGGCGTTTTTATCCATAGGCCACAATTTCCCAGCCACCACATTGAAAAATTTTCCTCCGGCACTACTGTTGCTGCAATTTCTTCATTAAGCCAAGTGCCCCATTCTGGAAAGGTATTCAAAATCCATGATTCTCTGGTCACTTCATTTATATTAGCCATATCAACCTCCTGTGTTGCTCTTTACTCTAATCTTAATATGCTAAGTGCAATAAAAAAAGACCAAATAGCGCACTTTTATGTGTTCATATTTGGACTTTTTAATTTAAGATAACTTATTCATCATTTCTAGAATGCTTCTCCTGCATTCTTTTACTGCCGAAGTATCTCGTATATAGTTGCTTAACAGACTTTCTAAATTATCGTTAAACTTAGGAAATTTCCCAGATTGAAAATAACTGCTATGGCCAATTTTGGCACTATCATTCTCTGTCAAAATAGGATGAACAAAAATGAAAGGGAGCTCAGTTTCTAGAGGGCTTGTAGAAATCAAAAGCCCTAGATCAACAATTTCTTCAATGCTTTTGAACTGTTCCGTAGTAAAAACTGCCTTGATGTCTTCTTCTGGGATATATTGATACAGCTGCTTGATAAGCAACTTTTGAACTGCGAGTCCCTCATCGCAGACAACATAGACGGAACTCTTTTGAGATTTTGAACCTGTGTTTTTTAAGGCGCCACCAAAATGAACAGCCATATAAGCGATGTCGTCATCGCTTAATTCAATCTTCCAACTTTCTTCCAGTAAGGCAGCACTGTTTTTAGTAAAATGAAAAACTTCAGGATATTTCTCTTTAATCTGTTCTGTTAATGGATTTATTGAAAGAATGCCATATTTTTTACGGAACAACATTGCTTTGGCATGTGACAAAAGGGCCTTTGCTAATTCTTCTTTTTGTTCCAAGGGAAAGGCAGAAAGCTCCTCAAAGTATACAATACAGGCATCAACTGTTTTCTTCAAATAGTGCCAATCCTTACTTGTAGCATGTTCATCGCTGTCTTTTCTATATGAAAGGAACAGGAGGGCGATCGTCACAGTTTCAAACGCATTAAGTTGAATCGAGAGTTCTTCGAAAATTATCTCCGCTAGTTTCAGCGCAGCTTTGTATTCAATACGCGCGTGAATCACTGACAAATCTCTACAAACTTCTTCGATTTCCGAGTGACTCAGCTGCATGTTCCAACAGCTCATCAAGACTAATGGGAAGGTTTTAAACATTAATTGAAGTTCATGTTGATTAATTTTTTTCCTCAGATTCCTTTCTAAAATAGGGACTTGATTTTCAAATAATTTTTTTAACTCACCATACTTAGCATCACTATCTGTTTCAGATATTGTTTTCCGTATTATTTCCAGAAAACCTAAGCTTCCATTGGAGAAGATATGGCTGTAGATTTTATGCATGTATTGCACTTGTCCTAGTGCTGCGCCTCTCAAGAAGTAACCCTTTTGCTTTGTGGTCTGTAGGCTGACTTTGTATTGGCTGTTTTGCAAATCATCGCGGATGCTGTTTAAATCATTCAGAACAGTATTACGAGAGGTTTCTGTCAAATCTATTAACTTTTCGAGTGTCACTCGCTCATTGTTTATACAAATGTGGAGGATAATCAAGTGTCTTCTCTCACTCGCAGTCATCATGTAAGTATACGTATTTATCCTCATGATTAAAGACTGACAAGCCCTTTTTTGCGTAAAGCTTAAAAGTACTCCTTGCCGAGGAACAGTAAGAATTTTGTCAATATTTTCCGGCAAAGCATCGTTGATTTTATCAAGATGATAGTATATCTTCCGGCGGGAAACTTGGAATTCTTTTGCAATGACTGTTACCGTTTTAGGTTCCTTAGATGTCATTAAACATCTCAGCAGTTCAAAACTTCCTTTATCTAAAAGCATATTCAGTCCTCCTTGGCCTTGCGCGTCCTTTTCTACTCTCATTATACATTTTCTTTTTCCTGATATCCCTCTATATGACGAAATCTCAATAAAATTTAAAAAACAAAAAATAGGCACGTTATCGTTAAACACACCTATTCCTTTGCTCAACCCATAGATACTTTGTAAAATTTATGGGCATATGCTTGTAATAAAGATAGCCTTGAGGCATCTCCTACTTATTTTTAATATTACGACTTTAGGAAAAATGCTTTCTTATGCCATTAGATACCGCTAATAAAAAACATCATAAGAAACCTGTGATGTACACGTACTCTTTGCACCAGAATTGTCTAGAAATTCAGCTTTGTCCATATCCTCTCCTTCCTTTCCGATTTGTTTTTAACATGTACTCCTTAGATTTCAGGAAAAATGATTCCTTATGCTACTTGACATCACTTGTAAAAAACATGATAAGGAACTTGTAATGTACATGGACACTTTACATCAAAAACATCTATAAGTCCAGCTTTTTCCATTTTCTCTCCCTCCTTTCCTACTTAATTTTTATAGAGCCCAAAGATGATACGTTCCGTCCACTGAACAAGGACAGTTCGCCACACGGATGTTCAGAAGCTTAGCTTTTTTCATATTTCCTCCTTTCTGACACTATCTTGTGTTATGTGTCACAGAAATTTTATTCCTGTCTCTTTAAAGTATCACTTCTTTAAAGTATCACTTTTTAATTTAACTTTTGCAAGACCAAAAAGTTTCTATAACGTAAAATACAAAGTGTCAGGTTACCTTTAATAATATACACCTACCATGTATTTATCACTTTTATGGAAAGTTTTTCTACCTTTTGTCCCATAGCTTAAACTGTATTTGTCCTTAACACTCTCAAAGTACCTAAAGCAGTCGAAAATAGTAGCATAAAAGCGCTTTATACCAAAAGGTTCTGAAACTTAAAATTCTTCAGGAAAAGTAAACTACGTCTTTTGAGACCTCCCTGTTCTTAAGCCTTATGTAGTCCTGATCAATATCAGCGGTGTACCATACATGACAAACTGATTGTCTTTGACATATATCGCTTCTACTTTCCCCTCTTGTTCCATATAAACTTCATTCAAAATGCGTAATTCTTCAATAGACAACAGTATATTTCCTTGTATAAATGTTGTACCTTCAGAAAGATTTGAACTAAAATGAACAACACCAACAAGTTTACTTAAATATATTCGACAATTTACAAGCTGTGTTTCTTTATAGAGTACGGATACTCTATTGGATGTAAATATAAGAGGGCTTAACTCGTGAAGTATGTTCTCTTGAATGAAGTCTGAATGCTTATCCTTCAAAATATAATTCTCTCATTCTTCTGATTAAAACTCATCTAAATCTATGCGCACAGGTTCATTGCTAAGATGATTTATTTTAAAAGCCAATAAATTTGAATGTTGAATTCCACATATACCAATCACTATTTCTGATCGTCTTCGATAATACATTTCATGTCTTGAACTGCAGCAAGAAATTTTAATCTTTGCTTCCTTTTCTAACCATTTTTTATAAAAGCGTTTCTTTTTATAATCTTTATCTCCATTTCCAAGATAGGTATCATACACAAGGTCAGAGCGCTCTCTTAAAACTTCAGCATCGATTCCTACAGGAGTTTTAGAAATTGCCAGTACATAAAATGAATCTGAATTGGAAAAGCTTATGTAAAAAGGTAGATTTTCTATTTCATGGGCACTTTTCTCAAAAGCTTGGAGTAATAACTGGTCAGACAGATTGTAAAACCCCAAAACCTGAAAGACAACTTGGCTTCCCACAAGGTGTTTCCGTTTTGTTTCCTCTCGAATGGCTTGATTGTAACGTTCTAATCTTTGACCAAAAAGAGTGTTTTCAAGTGCTTCACCTGTGTCTTTGTATATGAAAATTTCAATATTACTCAAGAAAGCTCTCCAATATTTCACTGACCTTGCTTAAAGAAGTTTCTGATTCTTCAAAAATTCCTCTACTAATCTCTGACATCTTCACAGAGTAATCCGCTATCTCTGAACGAAACATTGAGAGTTTTTCACTGATTTTCTCTTCTTCTTTACTCAATAGCATTGCTGCCCCATAATCACTAAATTTTTTTATATTCCAAAGTTGCTCATTAAAAAATGGAATGCCTATAAAGGGAATGCCTTGTTGAGCCATGGCATAAACCGTCCCTTGTCCTCCATGAATAATCGCAAATGAAATTTTAGCTCTTAGAGAACCAAAGTCTACAAAATCTACCAGTTCAATGTCCTTTCTGTCGATATAAAATTCTTCACCACTTGTGGTTAAGATATAGGAAGGGCCTTTGGGAAGATGTGACACAAAATCAATAACCCATTCTTTATTAAAAGAAGTCCCAAAACTCAATAATATCCTATTTTCACCTTTCAACCGACGAAAATCTGATTGCTGTGAAGAAAAAAGTATTGGACCTACGATTTTATAATTACTCTCTGAGTCAAAACTATAAAATTTGCTATAATCCGCAATCAAATTTAAGTTTCCTATGAAGAGTTCTAATCCTGACTTCATTGGAAGGGCTCCTTCTGATATCAAATATTTATTCCAAGACTCCACACTTTTAGAGTATGAAAGAACTAAACGTTTGATGCTCTTTTTAGCTTTTTCATTCTCTTTATCAAAAGACATATGACCTGGAATAATGCCGTCAATATTATGGATAATCTCATCAATTTGTACTGAACCAGAAATGATCCATACGAGTGGGATTTTCTCAATTTTACAACTCACTACAATACTTAAACGATAGCCAGTAAATACTGCATCAAATTGTTGATTCACTAGGAGTTCTCGCTCATAATCACACATGTTTCTAATTTCTTCGTCTGTCAAAAAGTTAAAGTCCATATCAAAAGAGAAAAATTCTTGATAGCGTTCTCGACAATATACTTGAGTGTCAAAAGGACATTGATGAAAAATATAGGCATCATGCTGGAATAAAAAGGGATAAAAAACTTCTCCCAATATGTGGATTTCATGTCCTGCCTGATGTAGAGCAGAGGCGATTTGTGACAAACGCTGACTTTCTCCGAGATTCATCATAAACGGTGCGAATAAAAACTTTTTCATTTAATATATCCTATATCTTTTCCAATAAAACAGTTGATAGCCCCCCAAATCGTGAATAAGAAATTATCAAATAGTGCCCTGTCTTTAAGTCTTCCTTATTCAAAACATAGTCCAACTCTTCTCCAGCCCCATCCGAAGAAAAGTCTAACTCATCCAGTGAATAAACGGGTATATCCAAGGCTGCTAACCAATCTCTAAGAACATCGTATTCTTTTTCTTCTGTCTTTTTATTCGCATTCCATACGACACCTTTGAGAGTGTCAAAAGTGATGCCTCTTATTGGCAGTTCTGCCTCAATGAGAGAAATTAAATCATGCTTTATTTCTTCATTAGTTCTGACTTTATTATCATATTTTATCTGTTCAGCACCAAGAATTCGTGCTTCTCTCTTTTCAGACGAATTTCCAACAATTAACGTACTGCAGTAGTCTGAGGGTCTAAATTTTTCTGGGTCATATCCAAGTTTTTCCCAAGCAAAAAGAGAGAAGTCTGTCCATTGAGAGGCTGAAACGATCAATACATGAGAGAGTTTCTCATTTTTCATCATCTCCTCGGCATAGATAATACCATCAGCAAAGCCAACATTAGAAGAAATGACTGATACTGGACCTTTAATTTTAAATAATATTGAGAGCATCCCTGCTGCCGCATTCATAACAGTAAAAGGGAATTTTGAAGCAGATACTTGATGATACCCTTCTACTCTAATCTGTTTTTCAATATCCTCCACAACTTCTAAAGGTCCAGACGGTGTCGTAAAAAGGATACCCACTTTATTTAAATCTATTTTTTTAAAATCTAAACTGCTGCGTTCAATAGCTTTAGCAACTGTACCCGCAATCATTTTAGAAAAATTATCCATCCTACGATACTGTGCTGGATTAATTTTAGGAGAGGGTGAAAAATCAGTATAACGTAGTCCTCTTATTTTGCTAAAACTTTTAGATATATTTTCATATCTACTGCTTTTATCTTCCAAACTTTCCGATGTTGAAGCATGTGATATGATGTCCATATGAATATTTTCACTCGCTAAGAAAGTTTCTTCTGGTGTATCTTTTGAAGCAAGGAGTACTCCACTGTTATTTCCACCAAATGCGAAAGAGAAATTAAGTGCATAGGAAATATCTTTCGGAATATTTTGATTCCTCACAAAACAATCTTCTTGATAAGAATCTAAAGTTTTTGTCGCCGGAACAGTTTTCTCCTCTATCGCCAGAATACAGTTAATGGTTTCGATAATGCCAGCAGCACCCAGTGTATGACCTGTTTGCCCTTTCGTACTGCTCACCCTTACCGTAAGCGGAAAGTTTTTTCCAATCATGGATTTTTCCATGCCATCATTTGCGCGTGTGCCTGTGCCATGACCATTAATGTAATCAACTTTATTGAGCGGCACTCCTGACTGTTCTGACAAGTTCAGAGCAATTTGACCAGCTCCTTCACCAGTAGCTTTAGGCGCTGTAATGTGATAAGCATCTGATGTAATTGAACCTCCCAATACTTTTCCGTATTTTCCAACTTTATTTTTCTCAAGAACAATAAATCCTGCTCCCTCTCCCAGACTAATACCGCTTCCAGTAGAGTAAGGTTGACACGGAGACTCTTTATTAATGGCTCCTAGAGAGGTAAATCCTGCAAGTGAAATATCACTTAGTTCATCACAGCCGCCACAAATTGCAATATCACATTTACCGTCTTGGAGAAGCTGTGTTCCCAAAATCACTGCATTATTACTCGCAGAGCAAGCAGTTGAAATGACGTAATAACTTGCCTTTATTCCATGATAAGCGATGAGTTCATCCGCAATATAATGCAAAGAACGTTTTTTAAAAAGATCATTCGACATGTCTAAACGATTGTCTTCAAAAGAATAGAGAAGTTCTTGACCCAAGACTTTTCCTCCTAAGGATGTCCCTAGACATATCGCTATCTTTTTGTCTTTTTCTTCTTCAAGTTGAAGATTCGCGGAAGATATTGCTTCTTCAAAAGCTAAAAAGGCAAATTTAAAATTACGGGTTTCCTGCTGATATTTTTCAGGAACTTCCAGTTCACTCTCGACAGCTCCTACATAAGAGTTCAATTCATGTTCCCCGTTAATAAACCGTTTTTGTTTGATTCCTTCTGTTTGAGAGAACAAATTTTTCTTATGTTCCTCAAGATTTTTTCCTAAAGATGAAACGACACCAACTCCTGTAATATTAACTTGATTTCCCATTATTTTGACCAACTTTCTGGAATAACATACGGGTTGGATAGCGTTTCTAACACAACTCCTCCTTCTGTCAGAAAATGAAGGCCTGAGTGAGCATAATATCTTTCAACCTGTAACATGCCTAAACATACCCGGTCAGTTTTTTCATCAAGTGCCTTTATCACCCAGTATACTTTTCCAATTTCTTGATTATCGAAATAAACACCTTCATCTCTTTGAACTTCTGCGGAAGCTGAAAAGACAATACTTTGTTTTGTTGAACTTTCAAAATCCGCTAACAAGCCCCTTCGTCCTTTAAACTCTTCTTTTGTGAAGTCTAAATTCCATGCATATCCTAACTCAAACAAATTATATTGTCCTCTGTATACATCATACACGGGATGGTTGACTTCAAACTTGACATAATCATCAAGTTCTTTATCATATTGCGCTGTATCGGCTAAAAATTCATCAATAAAATGAGGAACCAGATGATTCGGCAAGAGAAACTGATAGCCAAATTCTCCTGAATATCCAAAACGAGCCATAATAATATCAGAGTCCTTATATGTTGTGTTAGTAATGAATTTGAAATTTAAAGTTGAAATATCATAATCATAAAACTGCTGTGCAATTTCTCCTGATTCCTTTCCCTCAATTTGAATGAGGCTCAACTCATCTGAAACTTCCTTGATACTAAATTCACCTTTGATATCGGAGAATAGCGAAAGTAAATCTTCATTAGAAAAAATAATATACTTATCTTCTAATTTATAAAAAACGATTTCCGAATAAACTGTTCCTTTATCAGTCAATATAAATGAAAAGCCACAAGTATCAATATCTGAAAACTCAATATTTTTAGGTATCAATGGATTGAGTATATCCTCTACATCCTCTCCTTTAAGCTCAAAAATTTTTCCCTCAAATTTTCTATATGCCTTGTTTTTACGGAGTTCTTTATAAATTTTATTCATCATTTTCTTCCTCTCTTTTTAATTGTCTAAAATGTATAAACTGTTGGCTGTCTGAACTGTTAGGAATAACACATCGTATCATTATCTTGTTGCTTTCTTTGAAAGAATAAATTTTTCCTTGTTCTGCAGTTATTGATAAGTAACGATTTTTACCCCTATCCACTATTAAAATGTTCTCCCGTGCTTCCCAAATGGGCCCCTTATTTTTATAAGCGTAAAAAGCATCATGTGTCCAAGCTTCTACACGACTTGAACAAGACCAAGAAAACTCCAATACCTTATAAGAAAACATTCTATTTTTACTGTCACCAATATAAAGCTTCCCCTCCTCCATATCTATACGATAAAAAAGTGATCTTCTTTTTTGGTCAAGACGATAATTTACTGCACCGTCTTCCATTGCTGTATAAGCTTTAAGATTTCTTATAGATTTCCAATTTAAATTCACCGCTCTAAATTCTCTAAAATCTATGTTAAAATTTTGAGTTGCCTTTTTTTCAAATTTAATCGAATAATCTATCTTTACATTTCTGAAATTGTCTAATTTTATAAAAGAAAGCGGGCGATATTGCATTTGGTTTGAAGTCGGATTTTGCGTCGAATAGGTAAGTTTTAGTTTTTCAGAAATAATAAGATAGCATAAATCACGTGTTTTAAATTGATGTGCTGACACAAAATCATCTAATTCATTCGGAAGTTGTCCTGGAACATAAGGGAAAGTTGCTCCTTCTTCTTGGATCAAATAGTCCTGTTCTAAGATTTTCATTCCATATTTCAAAACTTTCTCCTTATTCTCAGCTGGAAACTCTTTGATGTAATAATGAGCTTCCAGTCTATTCGGATAAAGTTCAATCACTTTATAAATGTCTAAGTGCTCTCCAATGCAGCGAATGCTTATCTTATTTTCATATTCTTCAACTAAGAATTTCACCTCTTCAGGCCTAGCAAATAATAAATAGGTATCTTCAATAAAGGCCTTATCATTTTTAATAAAGAACAAGCTTCCATTAGAGCGATTGACGACTAAACGGTATGAAAGCATTGACTGATTCAACTGAATATTTATCTTTTCATCGGTAGGCTCTCTATAATGGAGTTGTACCCTAATTTCTCCTATATCTGTGTATACTACGCCTTGAATTAAAAAATTTAGTGGGGCTTTTTTTATTTCAATTTGATTTTTCTTACGTGAAAGTTTTACATATTTAAGATTCCCTATCCTGGCCTTAACAAAAGATACTTGTTCCGAGTAAAATTCACATCTCAGATAGTATCTCTTATTTTCTTTAAAGATATACAATCGAAATAAATCAAGTTGGATATCAAAGGGATAGTATGCCTTAGAAAAGCAACGATACACCATCTTCTTTCCTGAAATTTCAGTTAAAAGTGTCGAAATATCAGCCTTATCTGTCTGCTCTATAATTTTGAAAGTATTAATGTTGTATTTGCTTTCCAAATCTCCCGTAAATTTAAATGCCTTTAAAACTTTAGGCAATAAACTTCTGAGGAGATAACAATGATTCATGTCCTCATAACTTCCTTCAAATTTTGAAAAGCCATTTCTTTTGGAAAGAGTCAGCGAAGCTTTATTATAACGACTGATTTCTGTAAAATGTGTGTGAAAATCACAATTGACGATATCAAATAATACTTCTTTGTGAAGTAATGAAATTGCTGCACCAGTTCGATGCTCCACATCTATTAAAAGAAAGCCACTGTAGCTTTCATTCACAGGAAGTACGCCAAAAGTAATAAATTTGAAAAATGCAGTTGTGCCAATAATTTTTCCATTCTTCTCAAGGACATAAAAGTGACTTGTCTCTTTAATCGCCAAAGTTAAGCAAAAATCTTCCAAGGTCACGGGTGCTCCATTTTGGAATTGGTAAACTTTATTTTTATTGAACAAGTCTACAATTTGAGGAATATCTTCTTCTACTAAAGTCCTCACACGGTAGGCAGAATCATTTTGCATATTTCATACCTTTTTTTAGAAGCATATAGATAGCCAATAGTCCAATCATACACATGGAAACATACAAAAGCATCTCGTTATTGGACAGTGTATGATTATTCACTGTTCTTAAGGCAAGTCCATAGGAAATTTTATACTCATTTTCCACGGACTGTGGTGCGCCTGCAAACACTTTGTGTAGACTATGTGACATCAATACATTTTTTAACATGGCGTTCATTTGAGTCATTGGAAACCACGTCATAACTTGAGCTAAAACACTGCCAACAGAGCCAATGGCGATATAAACTCCAGATAAAAAACCGATTAATGTACCGATAATTGTGCTCAATGTGCTGAAGGCAGAGCTACTTTTAATAAGGGATAAGAAAGGAAGTACAATTGTTGCAGAAAGTAAGCAACTCATCACAATCAACCCCAATATTTTCAGAAAATCTGCCAAACTAAACATCTGAAGATAGTTGAAGCCATTAAACAGCAGTACTCCAAAGAAAAAACAAAGAATCGTAACAAGAGTACCTAGCATGCCAGCAGCAATAATATAGGATAATTCAAGTTTCCATAACGGGCAACTACTGATTTCAAAATCTTCATTTAATTTTTTTTCCCTATCAGAAACCATGACACTAAAAGCTCCTAAGGTACTCGTTAAAGAAACAATCGTCGTTAAACCAGCAATCAGCCATAGATTTACCATTTGAATCACAGGAGAAGACACTGTGGTTGTTCCCATGCTTTCTTTTATAGCATCCAGTTGCATTTGTCCCAAAAAAACTTGATACAGCACCAACAAGATTACTACAGAAAGAAAAGACATGAAAAACGCCATTTTGTCTCGTATATATACCAGAATATTACGTTTGACTAAAGAAAGCATCTTAAATTCCTCCTTGTATTTCGTTTAATAAGTTCAAATAAGCAACTTCTAATGTTGCGTTTTTAACTTCGAAAGTTTCAATTAACGACTGATTATAAGAGAGAATACTCAATATTTGCTCCATTGTCACATTTTGATAAATGTATTCTTTCTCATTCTTTCTTATGGGAGACAGCTCAAACAAATCAGATACAGAGGCGTTTGAATTTTTCAATGTAATTTCCAAATTTGTCGAAGAATTTTTTTCTATAAAGCCTTCAACGGAACCTGAATAGTGGAGTTTTCCCTGGATTAAGACATTTAAACGATCACAGAAAGCCATCTCTTCTAAATAATGTGTAATCAAAATTATTGTCATCTTTGCCTTTTTATTCAGTTCATAAATAGCTTCCCACAAGTCATTTCTGGACTTAGGATCTAAGCCAGTTGTCGGCTCATCAAGAAGAAGAATAGAGGGATTGTGCAGCAAAGCTCTTGCAATGTCTACCTTTCTTTTTTGACCTCCTGAAAGCATGCCATAACGCCGTGTTCTTAATTCTTTAATGGATAAATATTCTTCAAATTTTTTTAAGCTCTGAAAGACTTGCCTCTTATTTAAGCCATATAAGGCACCTCGTGTAATCAGATTTTCTTCAACTGTCAAACGTTCATCTAGACGACTGGATTGAAAAACAATTCCTACATGATGATAGAATGTGTCTGCCTTAACCTTATCTCCGTCAATTTGCCATTCAATGTGTCCTGAAGTTTTATGCGTTGCTTGGATCAAAATGTTGAATAATGTTGTCTTTCCTGCCCCGTTTGGCCCTAACAAACCATAAAACTTTCCTTCCTCAAATTCTGTTGATATTCCTTTGAGGACTTCAAAATCTCCATATTTTTTTTGAATATCTGTTAAAGTAATTTTCATTTTTGCGAGACCAAAATCCTTCCTGAAGCTACTTCTTTACGTGAGTCATTTGTTATTCTCACCTCAATTTCTGAAAGTTTCCCCAGTTTAATAAAGCTCCTGCATCTAATGCTTAAGGTATCTCCTGGAGATACTAAAGTTTTCAACTTGAAATTTTTGATGCTTGCCAAATATCCTACCTTATCCGATAAATTTTCTTCCAAACATAATTTTTCAAAATCTGTGCCACTAATATTTATTTGATCAGATAAGCTATCCAAAATATACATTAATGCTGCAGCTTGGGCGCCGCACTCAATCAGTAAAACGCCAGGCATGATAGGTTGTTTGGGGAAATGCCCTTGGAAAAACGGTTCATTGATGGTTACATTCTTTCTACATAAAATTTCTCCTCTGCTATAATTTTCAACTGAATCAATCAATAGAAAAGGATAAGTATGTGGAAGCAACGCTATAATTTGTGTAATATTCAGTTTTTTCATTGTTGCTCCTCTATAAGTTGGTTTTCTATGATATAATCCGTTAATTTATTAATGGAAGAAAAGATGGACATGTCATCATCTGATAATGCAATCCCAAACTCAGTGGAAATTCCAATAGACAATTCCAAAGCATCAATCGAGTCTAACTCCAGCTCTCTACCAAATAATGGTTGATCATTTTGAATCAGTTTTTTATCTAAATCTAACATCAAGGACTCAACCAAAATTGTCTTTATTTTTTCTTCAATTACTATGCGCTTTTCGATATTTTCTTTTTCAGTTTTCCAATCAATCATTAATCATTCCTCCATCTATTACAAAATTCTTGCCTGTAATGTAATTTGCTTTATCACTACTTAAAAATGCGACTAACCACGCGACCTCCTGAGGATCTCCAAACCTCTGGAGCGGTATTAAGTTTTCAATAATCTCTGCCTTATTTTTTAAGTTACTTGTCATATCTGTATTGATAAATCCAGGACTTACACAATTTACATTGATGTTGTCAGCTGCAAATTCTTTAGCCCAAGATTTCGTTAAAGAAATAATTGCTCCCTTTGTTGCCGAGTAGTTAGCTTGTCCAATCTGCCCTGTAACCCCACTTGTCGACGAAATATTGACAACTTTGCCCCCATTTTTTTTAACCTTCATATACCTTAAAACAGATTTAGAAATATTTACCGCTCCTAGTATGTTCACATTTAAAACAGTTCCCCATTTTTCAGTAGACATCATTAAGAAATACCCATCTCGGGTAATTCCTGCATTATTAATTAGGCAATCAATTTGACCATAGGTCTCATATATTGTTTTAATAATCTTGGAAACATCTTTTTCCCTCGAGATATCGCATGTTTGAACATCTATATCAGGATATTCATCTGCCAATGATTGTGCAGTTGCTTTATTTCCTTGGTATATAGCGATAACTTTATACCCCTCTTTGTAGAGCTCAATGCTTATTGATCGTCCAATTCCTCTCGTGCCGCCCGTTACAATTGCTACTTTCATATTTCTCCTTAGCTTAATTTTTCTTTAAATTGAGTAGTTTTACTTGTTTCAGAATAAATCTATTGGGAGATAAATCCTCTATTGATAAACCTTTCTTTACAAGTTCTTCTAAAATTCTGTGCCACTTAAACTCTTGGGTCAGCTGGTTTATAATTTCTTCTTCAAGATTAGAGGACATGTAGATATATTTAAAAGCATTGTTTTGTTGAATATCAAGAATTTTAACAAGTTGAATATATTCTTCTTTTATTGGTTGAAGAAACTTTGTATGATAGGGTACTTTCAGTCCTAACTTTTTAAGTTTTATCAATAAATCAGCTGATTCTACTCTATCTACAAATCTGTCTCTATTTTCTTCCGAAAAGCTAAGGACACCTGTAGTGGAGTCAGTAGTGATTGCTAATTCCACAAAACTAATGCCATCAATAACCTCTCTTAGTCTCTCCATGGAAGATGTAGCAACGAGCCACATTTCCTCTTTACATTTTAGGGAATTCACTAATGCGGCTCGTTTTTCAATAAACGTCACAATATTTTCAAAACTTGCTGAATCACTTGCCAGCAATACGTTAAATATCCCTGCACTATGCGAGGAAAAACAAGTAATATCCGATAGTTTATACTCCGAAGTTCGCCATAAATTATATATAAATGTTCCCAGCATTGATGCATAATTATCGGATAGCAATATTTCATTTTTTAAAATGCTTTGGAAATATGTATGGGACTGAGTGTTAGTAAACTTTAATTTTTCAAGAATATCTCGCCCTGCAGCTGATTGGGATAAGCGTATCAAATCTTGTAATCTAATGTTTCCTTGCCCACCATACACTAATATTTTTGACAATTTTCTCGTCCTCCTTAAAAAATTTTCTAACTTTTCGGGAAACGTTACCGCTTACATTTATTTGTACGACAAAAAAATGCTTTTATCACCATAGCTGTAAAAAAAATTATTGCTTCATACAAAAAATAGTTCTACTTGATAAGTTTTCCACTACTTTCGCCAAATAATTCACTCACCTTATTTTAAGTTAATATGCGCATGATTCTCTTAGAATCACTTTTCTTAATGTAAATGTAGCATTATTACACAGCTTCGACAATTTACATCTGAACTACATTTGTAAACCGTGATAAGTTATTTCCTTTAGAAAAAATAATAGGCACGTTTGTGCCAAACAGAAAAGACTTACTCTTCTGATATTTAAAAAATGCAAAATAAAAAGAGCAGCTACAAAATGTAGCTTACTCTTTACATTTGCTTTCCCACTTGTTCTGGATCCTTTTTGAAGAAAAAGATGCCCAAAGCTCGTTTGCTAGCAGAGTCAGATGTGCACTTATAGGTCTCACAACTTACTTCACATTTTTTCAAAACATATTTTTTAAATTAAGTCTTATTTTTATTACGGAGTGAATCATTGAGGATAATCCCGTTTTCATCTTTCCAATATTCCCAACCATTTCTGCTGCCGCCAAGAAGTAGCTCTGCTGCTCTAGAAACAGAGGAGGTTGTGTAATCTTGAACAAATTGCATGCCACCAATGGATTCTTCAATGATGCCATTATTTAACAATTCTTGTCTGGTTTCACCTAAGTAGTCTGAAGAAATATCTTTTATTTTCGAGTATATTTCTGAACCCGAGTATATCGTAACCGTCTCATTTTCATTCAAATACCCGCTTGCCTTTATGCCTTGAGCTTCTAGAAAAATATTTCTAGAAGCATCATACTTGTAATTACCGCTCGACCGTAAGTAGGGATACATAGAAATTAGCCTATTGATTAATTCTGCACTTCTATCTGTAATTGATTTTGATGTCCATTCAGTCATCCCATATAAATTTTTATTCATACGGATATGAAGAGTGTCTTCAAAAATTCTCTTCTTGGTTTTAAAATCTTTATTTCCCGCAGCAGAATTATCAGGTTTGCTAACAAGAGTTAGATTACCAATGGTATTGACTAGACCTGTGTAATCCTCACCAGAAACATTAGCCTGCTCTTCCCAATAGGACGTACTGGTCTGTGGCATAATGTGTTCAATGGATAGCTTGCTCATATCAAGCGTTGCAGAATTATCACTATTTTCTATTTTTTCTAGTAACCACCGCGTTAATCTCATAGTATAGGCATTAGCATTTGAAAGATTTGCCTTCAAAGATTTATCCGTTGGCACAGCCATATTGTTAGACTGATTTCGAGTAACAAGTACATAAATAACTATATCAACGATATTTTCAAAGCCACTTTTTTCGGCCTGTCTCTGTACATTCTTTATGTAGGCGGGAAATGCCTTAGATACTCTACTGGTATCATCACCATTGAAATATCGACGAATTTGGTAATTGTTCAATACTTTGATAACTTCAAAATATTGTTCTTCAGTAATCCTCTTATCTTTGTAGTACCATTCCGATAACTCTAAAACAAACGGTGCTGGCATCATGCTTTCTAAACTTTGAAAATCACTTAGGATTTCAGAATATTTACCCGTTGGTGCTTTATAATAAAGAGAAGCGAAGTAGTTAGAATATCGCACAAGTTTTTCAAGCAACTCCGCATCGCTATATTTTTTACGTTCTTCATACCAATAATTTTTAAACGCTTGATACAAAACATGTTTTGCAGAATATTTACCCATTATGGCTGCGAGATAATATCTGAAAAAATCTTCCATGGCCCTTGAATTATTGAATACTTCTTCTAATCTCCGCCAATACGTTCTATATAAAATTGTTTGTTCTTCATTGGATTTATCCATCATAATGAAATTTCGAATTAAATCTGAGGCGGTTAACCTCTCACCAGTTGAATTAATACTCTCAAAAATCTGTTGCGCATTGTCGCGGTCGTCCAACTTAATATAGACTATGGAAAATCTTTTCAAAGCATACAAAACTCTATCAAAAGTATATTCATGAACCAGACTCTTCAACTCAGCCTGAAGATATAAAAAATTGCGAACGATATTGCTTTCGCTTTCCTTGTCAATCTCATCATATCTTCCTTCAGCTATGATAAGATAGTCATTTCCGTCAGCAACAGATGGATAAAGTCGTTGACGGTATCGGCTTCCTACTTTTTCAGAATAATTTTGAAGATAAGTTTCATCAATCTCTCTCGCACGGTACTCATTTTCAGCAATTGATTTCATAGCATGAGCAATCAAAAACATCGTCACTAACCGTTGCTGCCCATCTACTACAGAACGTTCCATTTTATAATCAACAATATTCTCAAGATACACAATTGTCCCTAAAAAATGTTGTTTTTGGTTACTCTCATCTTCAATAAGTCCAATCAAATCTTTTTTCAGTTGTACAAGTTGTTTTTTCACAGTCCATGTGTATTTGCGTTGATACACAGGTATAACAAATTGTTTCCACATTGCTTCAGGAATGAATTCGTCCAATAATTTTCTCGGGTTTGATTCCACAGTACTGCTCCTCTGCCATTTTCTACTTACTTTAACTGGATTATTTTTTTATAGAAGTACTTTCTTGACGGAAAAATAGCACACTGACTTCCAAGAAAGTATGCCCCTGCTTTTATACTTATATACTAATTTCTATTCACATATTTTCCTAAAAGCTGTACTTTCCTTTCTCGTAAATTATATCACATTCTTCAATTCCTTGCTTATTTCAATTGGATAGTCCATGCGCTTACCTTAACATTTTAATGTTCCGTTCCAGTTAAATCTGCTTTCAATAAGACTTTTTATTTTTGGGAAAACCATCAAAAAAATCCCCCTTTTTAAATAAGAGGGAAGATTGATTATAGGTATAGTAGTTATTTCTTCACTACTTCTGCTGATATATCATCAATAAAACTCCTCAGGCAAAAGCGTATCCGCTAATTTGATATTGTCTGAGTAATCAATAGGAACGTCAATCACGACTGGTCCTGTTGTGTTAGGAATAGATTCTAGAAGTTCTTTCAGTTCTTTTGCACTGTGTACACGATGCCCTGTAGCTCCCATAGCTTCCGCATATTTTACATAATCAACGCTACCAAAGTTAACACCTGCGGCCCGGCCATATTTTTTCTCTTCTTGGAATTTAACCATATCATAGTGTCCATCATTCCAAATGATATGAATTAATGGCAAATTAAGGCGAACAGCAACTTCAAGTTCTTGACCTGTAAAGAGGAAACCTCCATCACCAGAATGAGAATATACCCTATGTCCTGGACGAAGCAAGGCAGCTGTAATTCCCCATGGCAAAGCAATACCTAGTGTTTGCATGCCGTTCGAGAAAAGCAAGTGACGTGGCTCGTAAGAACGGAAGTAACGTGCCATCCAGATGTAGAGTGAACCAACGTCAACAGTTACTGTTTCATCATCTTTAACCACTTCTTGGAAAGTATTGACCAAGTCGAGTGGGTGCAAACGTCCTTCTTCAGCTGCTTCTATGTCAAATTCGTGCTGGTTAATCACATCACGCAAACCTTTAAGGTATTCAACAGAGCCTTCTGGTAAATTATAGCCACGAACTGCCGGCAAAAGATTTTCCAATGTTTGAGCAATATCGCCGATCAATTCACGTTCTGGTTGGTAGTATGTATCAATCTCAGCAATTGCATTGTCAATAACGACGATGCGACTATCAATCTCAGCATTCCAGTTGCGTGCTTCATATTCGATTGGGTCATAACCAACGGCGATGACTAGGTCTGAACGTTTGAGCAACATATCTCCTGGTTGGTTACGGAAAAGTCCGATACGCCCGAAGAATGTATGTTCAAGGTCACGTGAAATTACACCTGCACCTTGGAAAGTTTCAACGACAGGAATAGACACGTGTGAAAGTAGGTTACGCAAAGCTTTGGCCACTTTTTCATCTGAACCACCTGCACCAACAAGGATAACAGGCAATACGGCATTTTTAATGGCTTGTGCCAAATAGTTAATGTCATCAATTGAGGCATTCCCCATCTTTGGATCTGACAATGGCTTAATTGCATTGACTGATACTTCTGAGTCGATTACATCTTGTGGAATGGACAAAAAACTTGAACCTGCACGGCCAGCTTTTGCAATGCGATAAGCATTAGCTATTGTTTCTGAAATTGTTGATGGGTCCAAAATTTCGGAAGAATATTTTGAAGCAGGTGCCATCATCTGTGCATTGTCCATAGATTGGTGAGCGCGTTTCAATCGATCACTCCGTTTTACTTGACCTCCAATGGCAAGAATTGCGTCGCCTTCAGAAGTTGCTGTCAGGAGCGGTGTTGCTAAATTTGATACACCTGGTCCAGAAGTTACAGCAACTACACCTGGTTCCCCTGTAATCCGCCCCACAGCTTGTGCCATGAAAGCAGCTCCCTGTTCATGACGTGTCACAATGAGTTTCGGTGCCTTAGAATCATGCTCCAAGCGGTCAAATACACGGTCAATTTTAGCTCCTGGAATCCCAAAAACATATTTTACATTATGGTTGATTAAACTATCTACGACTAAGTCTGATCCGAATTTTTTATCAGTCATTTCTTCTCCATTTCATTTAAGATTCACAATCTTCACGACTAATTCTAGCAGAAAAAAATTTAATTTACAAAAATAGAAGCCTGTCAAACACATATGTAGTCTGCTTTAGCCAATTTTTTAGTTATAAAACGTTTACATTATCTCCAATAACAAATTGCAAAGATTATTCTCGCATTTTTATACAAAAAACTATTGTACGATTACTCGAACAATAGCCCTCTCAGTTCTTCATCTTCTGGGACAAGTTCCAGATATTGTTTAATGTAAGTCTGAGCTTTATTATTTTGTCCCAGTTGCAGGAGAAAGTCAACATAGTCCTTCAAAAAATCAGGATTTTCCCTGAGTCCAGTCGAAAGAAGTTCTGTATAAAGTGCCTCTGCCTGCTTATCGTTTTCCAGCTCCTTATTGGCTTGAGCAAAAAGCCACTGTGCCAGCAAGTGTTCTTCTTCTAAAAGCTTTTCAAGGCGAATCACTGCCTCAAAATCACCCATATTGAAATAAAGGTTAGCAAGCAGAAAGACGGTTTCATCATGAAGCTCCGCAACATTGAGAGCATCCACCAAATAACGTTCTGCTGCTGCTTGATCTTTTTGACTGTAAGCCAGTTTGGATAGAAAATGCAATAATAAAGCTGAGTTTGGGTTTTTACGCAAACCTTCCTGAGCCACTCGTGCTGCTTCCTCAAACTGACGATCAGCCTCCAAAGCTTGAGCATAGGCCAGCTCATAGTTTAAAAGATCCGTGTTATAGTCTTCCAGCTGTTTAAAGTAGCTAATGGCACGCGTTTGATTATCGAGTGCACTGTAAAGCAAGGCAATCTTGTAGATAGTATCTGCTGTTTTAGAAAATTCCAGTGACTTTTCCAAAAAAGACAGAGCATTTTCAAAATTTCCAAGCTGTGCATAGGATTCACCAATCCGCTGATAGGTGGAAATCTTAGTCTGCTTCAAGATTTCACGGACAGAAAGTTTGGCATAATTTTGAATTGCCTCTTGATAGGCGCCTTGCTCATAATAGCTTTCCGCCAGAGCGAATGTAATTAGTGGAGAATCTGATAATTCACGGGCTTCTTCAAGCTTACTGATAGCTGTCTCAAAGTCACCTTCAAGCTGGTACAAGTCAGCAATTTTAATCAGAGCAGCAACATAGTTCTCATCACCTAAAGGAATCTGATAAAGATAGTTCAATGCCTCGTCAATCTGTCCATCATCCTCAGCGATTTCAGCTAAATTGATCAAATAATCGGTACTGCTAGGATTGTCACCTAAAATCTTGTCATACACTTGATGACTCTCGTCAATAAATCCCATCATCTGTAAATACTCTGCTAGGTCAGCGAGCATTTCTTCACTATCATACTTGAGTGCATGACTTAAGGCATTGTGCATCCCAATCAAATCACCTTTGTGCAGGAAGTCAATTGTATCTTCTGAATAAGACATTAGTTTTCCTCTGTTTCTTGAATTTCAACCGTTTTTCCTAAACCACCGGGATGATAGAGTTCCGAAATTTCACGATACCAATCATAAAAGTGGCTGATAATAACCTTAGCTGCCGCATAGAATGGAACTCCCAAAAGCACCCCCCATAGTCCAAAGACTTTACCCGCAGTCAAGAGAACAAAAAGAACTGTAACGGGGTGAATACTTAACTGTTTTCCTAAAACTAATGGAGAAACAAAACGGCCTTCGATTGTTTGTTCAATGATATATACGATCAAAACCTTGAGCAACATCATCGGACCACCAGTAGCTAACCCAATAATCATGGCAGGGATAATTGCCAAATAGAAACCTAAGAAAGGAATCAGATTAAAAATCCCTGAGAGAATCGCAAGAGTAATTCCATAACGCAATCCAATGATTGGCAATCCAATCGCTAACATCAGAGCTACCGCCAAAGCAACAATGACCTGACCACGAACATAGTTAGCCAACTGACCATTCATTTCAGTCAAAATCTTAGATGTATCTTTACGCCAGTTAACAGGTAAAAGATGCGTGATATAACCGTTCAAATTCTTTCCATCTCGTAAAAGATAAAAAAGAACAAAGGGGAAGATAACAAGTGAAATAAAGACACTCGCTGTACGCGTAATGACATCCGTAATCGAATTAAAGGCTATGGATGAATAATTTTTTGACCATTCAACAATGTTGTTCCCCATAGAATCCATAAAGTCATCCATCTGTGGACGGAACTGCTCAAAATGCTGATTTGTCAGTAGTTTATTCACTTCTTCTTGAATTTGTTCCACGTAGCTTGGCACATGCCTAGAAAAAACAGAAACACTGTTTGATACAGAAGGAATAGCATAAGCCAGCCCCCATACAAGTAAACCTGCGATCAACAAGAAAATAACTACAATACTAACAATACGCGGTACACGTTTCTTCTCTAGATAGTCAACGATTGGGTTAAGCAAATAATAAAATACTGCCGCTAAAACAACGGGTAGTGAAACGATCGCTAAGAAATCGCCAATCGGTGCAAAGATGAAATGTACCTTATTGAGCAATAAAATATTCAGCAATAAAAGCAAAATAACTAATAGCACTGTTACTACTTTGTTATTCATAAACCATTTGAAAAAAACAGAGGCTCTGAGGTTTTGTTTTTCCATGGGACGTTCCCCTTCTTTTGTGAAAATTCTTCTTATAATTATAACATAATTTTTATTAATTTGGTCGAGAACTTTCTTTGTTTTGCATAATTTAATTTATGTAAAATAGTCTATTTGTGACGTCCCGTTTTCAGTCCTCTAATCAACGGGATTTAACTTTCAATCCCCCTTATAATATATTTAGTGGTTATCCGCCACATAAGTTTATACTTAATTAAGACCGTGGATCAGTATTTCCTCCAAGCGCTTGACGTTTTTTCTACAATTTTCTACAATAAGGTTACAAGACAAAAAGTGCGTGGATACCACAGAAATAAATTTATTGCTGGAGATACACTTGATGTTGTACGTTAGAATTGATGTCGCAAAGCATAAACATGACTTTGCCCTATTAGATGAACAAGGTGAAATACCGATTAAAAATAAATATTTCCCCAACAGCCTTGATGGCTTTGCTTATCTACACAAGAAACTCCAACAACTCAACGAAAGCTATCTCATTGCCCTTGAAGATACCGGACACTATTCCTTTAATCTCTTGGCTTTTTTACATGAGAATAACTATCAAACTTACACTTACAATCCCTTTCGTCTATTAGCATAGAAGAAAGCTATCACCACATGTGGAGTTGGTGGGGCTGCTGTCAAAAGTGAAAAAGTAATTTTTATACATCAATGGGCTCAGAATTAGGAGGATATGATGAGAATAGGAATTATACAGGGAACAACTCAAGTCAGTAAGAATGAGTTGCTCCATAATACTGTCGTAAAAGCTGTAGAAAAAAAAGGGTATGATGTATTTAATTTCGGAGTTTATCCCAACGAGAAACAGTCATATTCATACACAGAAATCGCCTTTTTAACTGCACTACTCATAAACAGTAAAGCTATTGATTTTGTAATTACTGGCTGTTCTTCTGGGCAAGGGATGAATTTGGCCTGTAATACATTACCTGGATTGTTATCGGGTTTCATTCAAAACCCTCAAGATGCTTATTTATTTGGAAGAATTAATGATGGGAACGTGGCTAGTTTGTCACTGGGATTAGGATTCGGCTGGTTAGGCGAGCTTAATTTAGAGTATACGTTAGAAAAATTATTTGATGGAGAATTTGGGATTGGATACCCTGCAGATGTTGCAGAGAGAAAAGTCAGAGAAACTCATCGGGTGAAAGAATTTAATAAGATGAGTAAAATATCTATGATTGAATTAATGAAAAATATGGATAGAGATTTTATAGATAAAATTATGACTAAGAAAAATGTTATTCATTATATCATTGAAAATTCTAACGAAGTGGAATTGGTGGACTATCTTATAAAAGAGATTTCATAAAAAAGTATTGAAGACAGTAATCTGGCGGTGTTATTGCAAAAAACTTGGAACTCACCAATGCTGAAAAGGTTTTGGAATTAACGAGAGTAAGGACAGCTGGTGGGCTCCCGATTGTTATTTTCCAATCTTACATCAATCCAAAAATGGTACAGATCACTAAAGAAGAGATTAACAATTGTGAATCTTTATACTCATTTTTCCATCAACGTATCGAATTAATGTAGTAATTTGTTAAATTTTATACTGATTTTTAATCTAACCCTAGCCCATTAGCTGCAATGACTGCTTTATACCAATGGAATGATTTCTTAGGAATCCGCTTTAATGTTCCATGACCCAAATCATCCTGATCAACATAAATGAAACCATATCGTTTGGCCATTTCCGATGTTCCAGATGAAACAATGTCAATTGCTGACCATGTAGTATACCCTATTAACTGAACCCCATCTTTAATGGCTTCTTCTATCTGCTTGATATGAGCAGACAAGTAATCAATGCGGTAATCATCGTCTATCTTTCCATCTTCTAGCACATCTTCCGCTCCAATTCCATTTTCTACAATAAATAATGGAATACTGTAACGATTATACAGATCGTTTAATGTATATCTCAATCCAATTGGATCAATTTGCCACCCCCACTCTGAAGCCTTCAAGTGCGGATTTTTCAATGTATTCTTTAAATTACCATCGGTTTCTTCAAAATTTTCTTTATCAGCTGCAGAAATTGAAGACATGTAGTAGCTAAACGCCAAAAAGTCAGCAGGATAACGTTTCAAAACAGCTTCGTCCTCTTCAAAGATTTGTAATTCAATCCCATTTTCATGCCAAAACCTAGCTGCATAGGGTGGATACTCACCACGAATGACTGTATCAGTAAAATAATAATTGTCCATTTGCTCATTTTTTTGTGCTTCTAATGCATCTTCAGGCTTACAAGTTGCCGGATAAGTCGTAAACTTAGCAACCATGCACCCCAACATCGCTTCCTTTGAAACTTTACTTAATGCTTTTTTAGCTAAGGCAGAGGCCACAAACTGATGATGCGCAGCTTGATAACAATCTTGCAGATAGGTTGCTTCATCATCTTTTACAATACCTGTTGAGTAAAAGACATTAAAGCGAGCTCCGTTAATTTCGTTAAAAGCAATCCAATAGTTAACCTTTTCACCATATCGCTCAAACAATGTTTTCGCATAAGTTACATAAAAATCAATGAGTTGACGATTCTTCCAACCGCCGTACTGAGTGACTAAATTCATGGGCATATCAAAATGATTAATTGTAATCAGCGGCTCCATGCCATGCTTAATAACCTCAGCAATAACTTGATCATAAAATGCTAAACCTTTCATATTTGCTTTTGCATCATCACCATTCGGAAATATTCGCCCCCAAGCAATTGAAAAACGAAACACCTTAAATCCCATCTCAGCACACCATGCAATATCTTCTTTAAATCGATGATAAAAATCAATGCCATGACGCTTAGGAAATTTCCTATCATCCGTTTCCTGTAACACTTTCTCAAGCCGCTCAGCTGTTATTAACTTACGCACTGACCTCGGAACAGTTTTATCATGTTTGACTGCAATATCCGCAACAGTTAATCCTTTGCCATCTAAATCAAATGCCCCTTCTGATTGACAAGCGGCAATCGCACCACCCCACAAGAAATTTTCAGGGAATGTTTGTTCAAATTTTTTCATATAAACCGACCTCCATTAAGCAATTACCGTCAGCATTTTTTCTCCTAAGTTCACTTGACCCCTTGTTTTCTCAGGCAAAACCGACACAAAATCATTTGTATTCGTCACCACAACAATCACACTTGACTCATAGCCAGCTAACTTAATTTTTTCACCATCAAATTTCACAAGCAAATCACCCGTCTTGATAGTTTGGCCTTCTGTACAGAAAACTTCAAAATACTTTCCCTCTAATTTCACTGTATCAATTCCAATATGTATCAAAACTTCAACACCATTCTCATCCGTAATCCCAATGGCATGCTTTGTCTTAAAAACTGTCGTAATAACCCCAGTCACTGGCGACATGACTTCTCCATTAGGTGCATCAATCGCAATCCCTTCACCTAACATTTTCTCAGCAAATATATGATCGCTCACTTGACTTAACTCAACCACCTTCCCCGCAGCTGGACTATAAACAACACTTGATTTAATCTGACTAACAGGCTCCTTTTCTTCCTTATCATCTGTTATTTCAATTCCTTCTGCCTTAAAAATTGTCTTCCCAAGCAGATAAGTAATCAGAAAACTTGACACAACCGTCACACCCAGACCAACTAAAATGCTCGCAGGACCGCCCCCCATAAAAATTGGAATGGTTAAAATACTTGGCATCCCACCAGAATACGCTCTTGCCCCCATCATTGTTGCAATCATACCACCAAGTCCACCACCGATTAAGGTTCCGACCATCGTTGCTTTATACTTCGTTAACACGCCATAAAGAGCAGGCTCTGTAATCCCTAAGAAACCTGAAAAAGCTGATGATAATACAATTTGCTTCTGTTTTCTATCCTTGACTAAAAAATAAGTTGAAAAGGTTGCGGTTGCAGTTGCCATCGTACTTAAAAAGTTCGCAGGCGTAATAGTGGTATAACCAAAAGTGGCAATTTGCTGAAGCTGAATTGGGCGAATAGCATGATGCATCCCAACAATAACAAGAAAGGGTCGCGTTGAACCAATCACAAAACCGGCCAACCAAGGTGCCTGATCAATAAGCCATTGAATACCAATAGCTAAATAATCACCGATATAAAAACCAACTGGGGCTACACCAATCAGCATGACTGGTGCCATAATTAAAATAGTAAGTAAGGGGGTAAAAACCGTACTGATTAAATCAGGCATCCATTTTTCTATCCAATTCCACACATACTTTAAAATCCAAACACCTAGCAAAATCGGCAAAATAGAAGATGAATAATCAATAAGTGGCAATGGTAAAAATCCAAATGCAGTCAAAGGATCATTTTCTCCTACCATTCTCATTAGATCAGGGTGCATGATAATACCAGCAAGGGCAAGCGCCATGTACTCATTGGTTTTGAACTTACGAGCCGCTGAAACTGCAATTAAAAATGGTAAGAAGAAGAACATGGCATTACCAGTAATCTTTAAAACAAAATTTAACGTACTTTCTGGATCAAGCCATCCTTTCTCCCTTGCAAAGAAACTCAACCCTTGAATCATACCACCAGCAACAATAGGTGGCAATGCAGCAACTAAAATACTAGATAATGTGCCAATGGCAGTATTAAAACTAAATTTTTTCTCCCCATCATGGTCAATTCCTGAATCAACTAAATCTAATGATGGATACTGCTCCATTATCTCACGAAAAACCTTTGTAACCCCATTTCCAATAATCACTTGATACTGCCCACCTTGAATTTGAACACCTACCACATCTAACTGCTCTATTTCCTTTGTTTTCGCCATGCGGTCATCTTTTAACACAAAACGCAAGCGCGTTATACAATGGGTTAAAGATTTAATATTTTGAGCTCCACCCACGAGTTTCACAATCTTTGTTGCTAATTCTTTTTTATTCATTAAAATCACTCCTCTTTCAAGTAAAAAAACCTTGCATCACTGGCATCTGAAAAAATAATGAAACTCACCTATCAAGTTCCTATTTTATTGCCAAATGATCAAGGTCTTGCCAGCCTAACTGTAACGAATCCTTTATGATCTGTTCTTTTTTTCAACTAAATTGCGAAGATGTAAAATCAAATACATTTTTTCAATATTCGATGTGTGCCAGCCTTGCTTTTCTTGTAAATAATAGTCAATCAAATCGACACAATTCTTTTCTTTATTGAAGCGAGAGAATACCATGTTAACCAACTCATTTTGGTCTCCATTTTCTTGTATGACACCATTTTTTTGACGCATTAGATAATAGCGGAGATGCGTAATAAAACGTTGAAAATACCAAGAATCTTCATCATAATCACAGTTTAACTGGTATCTAACAAGTTGTAAAATATCATTGGTCATCTCAACCATTTGAACACCCTCATGATGTACCGATGACTCAATTTGTGCATTAACAAAATGGAGTGCAATGAAAGAGGCTTCCGCATCAGAAATATTCACTTTTAACTGTTCACGTATTAACGTAACCGCAAATTTTCCAATCCCATATTCAAGAGGATAAAACTTTTTAATTTCCCAGTCAAGCGGATTAGAAATATCCATTTGTTTTTCATAGCGTTGTAGTGAAAAACAAATATGATCAAGTAACGTAAAGAAGATATTCGGATTCAAACTTTCCTTAATTTGAACCTGTCCATAACGAATGATTCCATCTACTGCTTCGATATCTGCTCCACTAGCATCCGTGATTAATGATGCCATTTGTTCTAGATTTAAGCTACCTTCAGAATAAAAAGTCTTTTCCACCTGATCCTCCGCAATCTGATCACCTGAATGTTTCCCAAAGCCAACACCTTTTCCCATTACAATCAATTGTTGTCCATTTTTTCTCGCTAATGCTACATTATTGTTGATCCTCTTTTCTACAATCAAGATCTCACCTCCAAACCTGAATCAAATCAGAACATTTTAAAACATATTGCTTAGCTTTCCCTTTGTGATGTATTTAATCAAGAAGCACACTCCTTTCATTTCTTTACAGTTTCTTTAAAAAATAAAAACCAGAATAAGGACAAGTAGTAAAAAACTATTTGCACTTATTCTGGTCTTGCCTGCCGAACAGTAACGAATCCAGTAAAAAAACCGTTTTAATTTAAGAACAATGATACCATATTCCAATAAAATTGTCAATAGTGTGTGCGTCTTTTTTTGAGGTTATTATTCAGAAGACGAAAATTTGATTAAATTTGCAATCTATTTTTAATTAGTAGTGAAAAATTTTTGATGTTATTTTATGTTTTTTAAACAACATCAAATCGCTTAATATACTGGTATTATATATCTCAATGTTTTTTTCAGTAGTTTTCTTCTCTTTTTTTTAGCTTCTCTAAAGTTATTTCCAAGACCTTTGGCTCAAAAAAATCCTTTGATACCAAGCCTTTTACAGCCCTAATCTATTTCTTCCTTGTAAACAACGCAACTGTCTCAACATGCTTCGTCTGCGGAAAGAGATCAACCGGCTGCACTTTTTCCAAAAGATAGCCTTCTTCTTCAAAGTGCACGACATCACGTGCAAATGTCGCTGGATTGCATGAAATATAGATGATAGTGCGTGCTTGTGTTGCTGTTGCCGCTTTGATAAAGCTTTCATCTAACCCCTTACGTGGTGGGTCAACAAAGATAAGATCAGGCTGAATCCCCTCTTGCAACCATCGGGGCATCACTTCTTCTGCTGGACCCACTTCATAATGCGCATTTGTGATACCATTAAGAGCTGCATTGACCTTGGCATTTTCAACTGCTTCAGGTATAACTTCCATACCGTAGACTTGTGCGACTTTGTCCGCCATTCCAAGTCCAATGGTGCCGATACCGGAATACGCGTCAATGACAACATCATCTGCTTTCAGCTCTGCGAAATCATAGGCCAACTGATAAAGCTTCTCTGCTTGTGCTGTATTGACTTGATAGAAAGCCCGTGCTGAGATTTGAAATTCCTTACCCAGCATGCTATCCGTGATGTAATCTTTACCTGACAGAAGTTTGAACTCCGAGCCAAAAATAGCATTTCCTGTCGACTTGTTAATGCTAAGCTGGAAGGAGTCAACCTTATCACCGTATTCGGTAATAAGTTCAGAAAGTCCAGCAAATTGAGCATCGGTCACAACCAAGATGAGCATGATTTGACCGCTATGGAAACCTCGACGAATCACGATATTACGTACAATACCTCGCTTTGCTTTCTCATCATAGGGTTGAATGTTAAGCAGTATTAAACTCTCACGCACCTGATTAACCAAGTCATCAATTTCTGGATTTTGAATATAAAAATCACGAATCGGAACTAAATCGTGAGAATTCTTACGGAAAAATCCTGTTTCTGTCCGTCCTTTCACACTACGGACAGGTACTTGCGCTTTATTGCGATATTGACTTTCCTGTTCTGCACCTAAGGTTTCGAGGACCGGAAAATCTGGCTTATGTGCATTTTTACGAAGCACATCGACAACCTGTTGGCGTTTAAAATGAAGCTGCGCAGGATAAGCCATATGACCAAAGTCAGCGATTCCTGTGCGCAAATAGGTCACATTCACATCCTGCACACGATCTGGAGATTGGCTGAGCCATTCTTCTACCTTTCCAAAGCCAAAATTTTTCCCGACTTTTAGAACCTTCATTTTTATCTCTTCAGCAGGTAAAGCATTTTCAACAAAAAAAGGGAAGTTATCTACTTTGATAACTCCTTGTCCTTCGTGTGTCAAGTCAACGACTTTTCCTTGGATAATTTCATTTTTCTGGAATTTTTTCATGATTTCATGATAGCATACCCGCTTGATAAAGTCCAATGATGTTTAAATGACAAGCACCTTAACAACTTCACGGAAATTGATTACAGTAAGCTTTTTGTTAACTTGCTAAATATCAAAGAAAGGATTTGTATTCACTTTACTTTCTATTATTTCAACATCTGTGGCAAAACTGGCTAATTTTTCAGCAACTTTTGGAACAAAGAGATGCTCCAAGTAATGTCCGGGATCAAGTCCGACAAGCCCTTGCGAAAGTTGGTCATGTCCAACATGGTAATAGATATCACCTGTAATGTAAAGATCCGCACCTTTAGCTTGAGCCTCTGTCCAAAATTTACCGCCGCTTCCACCACAAATAGCGACACGCTTAATCATCTGGCTTAATGAGCGGTCATAAGTCACCAAACGCAAATAGTCTAAAGCAAAAGTTTTTTTCATTTTCTCTGAAAAGTCCGCCAAACTCATCGGCTCAATATTACCTACACGACCCAAACCTTCTTCGGATAAAATTTCTGTATCCTTAATCTCTAAAAGCTCACAGAACCAATCATTAAGTCCCCCATCAACAACATCAATATTGGTGTGACTTGTATAAACAGCAATACCGGCTTTCGCCAAGTCAAGGACTATCTTTTCCTGACTGTCCGCATCTGTCAAATTCGCTAAGGGACGGAAAATGACAGGATGTTTCGCTAAAATCAAATCCACGTCTTTTTCAATAGCTTCCAAAACAGTTTGTTCTCGAATATCCAAAGTAACTAAAACTTTTTTTACCGGAGCATCAAGTGAACCAATCTGTAAACCTACAGGATCTCCTTCAACCGCTAAATCTTTCGAGCAAAACTCTTCGTACAAGGCCATGAAATCTCTGATTTTCATTGTAGGACTCCTTCTATCTTTTCTTTTTTAGCTTGAACAGCTGCGCGTTTCTCATGGTTTTCAGGAAGTCGTTCAAGTATTTTCTTTAAAGTACTGAGCTCTTTATTCCATTTTTTACGGAAGACCTCTGATTTTTCTTGCGAAAGATAAGGTCCAAACTCAAGCTCTGTTTCATTCAGCTCAGATGTGCCATGCTCTGCCACAATAATTTCATAGATTTTTCCTGCTTCAAGAAGAATCTTTTCTGACGAAATTACAAAATCATGCGCGACAAGCCACGAACGAAGACTTTCTTCATGATTATTGGGCTGCAAGATAAGTTGCTCCACTTGACTCAATTTATCTTTACCCTCTTCAAGGATTTCCGAAATTAAAAGTCCACCCATACCCGCAATCACGATACTTGAGATAGCATCGCTTTCTTCAAAGGCAGCCAAACCATTGGCTAATCTGACCTCTATCTTATCTTGCAAGTTCTGCTCAGACACATGATTTTTAGCAATCTGAAATGGGCCTTTAACCACTTCGCCTGCGATTGCAAAATCAATCTTTTTTTGCTGAATCAAATAGGTTGGGAGATAAGCATGATCACTGCCTACATCCAAAAGACGGCTGTCAGATTTAACGAGATCAGCAACAGCTTGTAGACGTTTTGAGAGTTTTACTTCAGTCATTCAAGTTTCTCTTTCCAAATTTACAGTATTCAAGGACAGGACATTCTTCACACTTTGGTGCGCGCGCCGTACAATGATAACGTCCAAAAAAGATGAGGTGATGATGACTTTCCACCCAGCGTTCCTCAGGAATGAGCTTCATCAACTTTTCTTCGACTTCCAAAACGGAGGCTTTCTGTGACACGATATCTAAACGCTTTGAAATCCGTTCTACATGGGTATCAACAGCAATTCCAGGTATACCATAAGTTTCTCCCAGAACGACGTTTGCTGTTTTTCGGCCAACACCAGGCAAGGTTTGTAATAATTTTTTATCTTTTGGCAGTTCGCTATTAAAGTTTTCTACCAGCATCTGAGAAGTCTTTACAATGTTTTTCGCTTTCGTTTTGTAAAGTCCAATTGTTCGGATACATTGTTCAACGTCTGAAATGTCTGCCTGTGCCAAACTTTTAGGGTCAGGATACTTCGCAAAAAGACCTGGTGTCGCCTTATTTACGCCCTTATCTGTGGCTTGTGCAGATAAGATAGTTGCAATCAAAAGTTGAAAAGGTGTTTCCCACTCCAGCTCTCCGTGTGCTTCCGGAAACATGTTTACAATGATATCTAAAGCTTCTAAAAATTTTTTCTTACTTAGCATATTATTTTCCGTTCCAAGGACCATCCATTGGGATATAAAAATCTGTATTTTTTTGGTTCTGTGTAGCTTCTACACGCTCTGCTTTACGCTGCTCAATAGCTTGTGTACTCATTAAGCCTTCGTTACGCCAGTTTCGCAAAATCGCTTTGATATAGTTGAGCGAAACTTTTCGATTAATGACTGCTTCACGAAGAGCAAGTTTAATCAACTCTGCATCATAATTATCTTCAAAAAGCAGGCTGCGCAGTTCTTCACTTTGCATTGGTGTAATCATACCCATCTCTGCTTCAAAAATATTAACTAAATCTTGAAGTTGCCCCGTGTTTTGTATATTAGAAGTATCTTCTGCTTGAATTTTTGGTGTCAATCCTTCCAATTGATCCAGCTTTTTAAGTGCAGGAGTAACATCAAAAATCGTTTCTACATCCCCTGAAATTTCCAATAAGGTAACTTTCAAAGAACCAAAATCTTGCAAATTATCAATACTGTGGTTAACATCTGAAAGTTTCTTTCCTATCTTTGTAGCAATTTCACTGGGCGCACTGTCACGATTTTCATACAGATAAAGCCAAACCAAAAAGTCCCCCGCTGAGGGGAAAAGTTGAGCAAAATGCTCCAACATAGCATGAGGAAGTATGATGTGTCCAGCCATATAGTTTTCATAGTAGGTCATGCTATTATTTTATCACATTTCATTGTTTTCTTCCTTTTCTTCTATGAGACAAGCATGGATAAAAAGGGAACTATAAAATAATTCGCATTATCCAGAAAGAATTGTTTGACAATTTATCCTAAAAAAAGTAAAATATTCACAAAGACTATGTAAAGGAGATAACATGGCTGGCTCCCAAGTTAATAAACAACTACCTAAGGCAACTGCAAAACGTTTGCCTCAATACTACCGTTTGTTCAAACTTTTAGTTGATGAACAAGTGACGCGCACAAACTCGCAGCTTATTTCTGAAAAAATTGGTGTAGATGCAGCAACGATTCGGCGAGATTTTTCACTTTTTGGTGAACTGGGACGGCGAGGTTATGGCTATGAAACACGTGCTTTGCGTGACTTTTTTGGAGAACTACTTGGACAAGACCGTGAAACCCATATTGCCCTTGTAGGAGTCGGCAATCTTGGACGGGCCTTGATTAACTACCAATTCCAAAATCGCAATAAGATGCGTGTTACCCAAGCTTATGATGTACCAGAAAATCCACTCGTAGGTACAACGAGCGCTACAGGTGTTCCTATCTACGATATTGCAGATTTCTCAAAACATGTCAAAAACTCAAAAATCAAAACAGCGATTATTTCTGTAAATAAAGAAAATGCTCAAGAAGTTGCAGATATCTTAGTAGAGTCCGGAATCAAAGGTATTCTTAATTTCTCACCTTTACGCCTGCATGTACCAGATGATGTCGTAGTACAATCTATTGACTTAACCAAAGAACTTCAAACCCTCTTGTTCTTCATGTCACATAAGGATATCAAATAAAAAGCTCAGATAATTTCTAGATGGCTTGTTTGTCCGAACTGCTTGAAGTGTGAGGGTATCAATGCACAAAACATCACTTAAAAAATACAGCAGCACTTGAATAAACTGCTGAAAAAGTCGGGAAATTCATTTTTCCCGACTTTTTTATACGACAAGTTCTTGTATTTAAGCAAAACAATATAAGTTTTTCAGTAGTCTTACACTCTGTCTCTATATTTTTTAATGGTCCAATAGACCCTCTTCTCTGAAGCTGAGATAGGTATTGTGTCCTGTAATAATGTGGTCTAAAAAATGAATGCCTAAGTTTTCGCAAACCTCCTTAATTTTCTTGGTAAAGACTTTATCCTGCGGACTTGGCTGAGTTATACCTGAAGGGTGATTATGTGCAATAATAATTCCGACAGCAAGATTTCTAATTGCATAATGCAAGATCTCACGTGGATGAGCAATTGAATGGTTGACTGCTCCGATGAAAATCGTTTTTTTCTGAATGATACGGTTTTGACTGTCCAAGTAAATAGCAACTAAATTTTCCTGATCAAAAGAAGCCATCTCATCTACCAAACTCATCCCCAGTTGTTGAGACCCCATCACTTGCCCATAGCGCTTTCTTTGTGTTGTATGAATCCTCTTTCCAAGCTCAATCATGGCTCTTATTTCAACTGCTTTTACTTGACCTATACCTGATATTTCCTTTAGCTCTCCCACTGAAGCACGGCGAAACTCCTCTAAATTGTCAAAAACACTCAGCACACGAGCTGCAAGTTCCATGACATTTTCTTTTTTACTACCTGTTCTCAATAAAATAGCTAAAAGTTCCTGTTCATTCAGCTTTTCAGAGCCAAAAGCTAATAGACGTTCACGGGGTTTCATAGGATAATTATCTTCTCTTACTTGATACATGTCTTCTCCTTATATACCTGTACGTAAAAAACGCTTGAAATTCACCTTTTCTTTTATCACAGAACTTGGATTTTCTCCATAAATCCCTAGGTTTGTCCCTTCACTCTTTAACTTGTCCCAAACACTAAGAAACAACCTCAAGAAACCATAATTACAGATACGCTGGGAAGAAAAAACTAAAAAAAAACAGAAAATGCTCAATGTGGCATAGAAAGCCATCATCTTGAGCATTTTTCTGTTTGACTATTGAGACCTTAGCCGCTTAAGAATATTAATTTCTTATTCAACAGTTACGGCTTTAGCAAGATTACGTGGTTTGTCTACGTCAAGACCACGTTGTACTGTTGCATAGTAAGCAATCAATTGTGTCGGTACAACCATTGAAATAGCTGAAAGATAAGGGTGAACATTATTGATGACAATATCATCATCTTCACGTGCTACAGCTTCTTCTACAATCGTAATCGCTGATGCACCACGTGCCACTGTTTCCATGACATTTCCTCGTGTGTGTGCTGCAACTTCTTCATTATTTGAAATCAGCGCAATCACAGGTGTACCATTTTCAATCAAAGAAATTGTCCCATGTTTAAGTTCTCCAGCAGCAAAGCCCTCACATTGGATATATGAAATTTCTTTTAGTTTCAAGCTAGCTTCCATAGAAACAAAGTAATCTTGTTTACGACCAATATAGAAAGCATTTCGCGCTTCTGGCAACAGTTTTGCTACTAGGTCTGAAATCATTTCTTTCTCTGAAAGCGTGGACTCGATAGATTGAGCAACGAGTGAAATTTCCTTGACTAAATCGAAATCAAGCGCCTTAAGATTTTGGTCGGCGTCACCTACAGCCTTAGCTAAGAAAGCTAAAGTTGCAATCTGCCCTGTGTAAGCTTTCGTTGAAGCAACTGAAATTTCAGGTCCAGCACCAATCAACATTGTGTATGTTGCTTCACGTGATAATGTTGAGCCAGGTACATTTGTTACAGTCAAGCTTGGATGACCCAGTTCATTTACTTTTACAAGTACTTGACGACTATCCGCTGTTTCACCTGATTGTGAAAGGAAGATAAACAAAGGATTTTCACTCAATAATGGCATACCATAACCCCATTCAGAAGCAAGGCCAAGTTCAACCGGTGTATTTGTCAGCTCTTCAAGGATTTGTTTAGAAGCATAGCCTGCATGAAGTGATGTTCCAGCTGCGATGATGTAGATGCGGTCCGCTGCTTGAACTGCTTTTACAATGTCTGCATCAACAGTAACTTTTCCATCTTGATTCGTATAAGTAGAAACGAGTTTACGCATCACGCTTGGTTGCTCATCAATTTCTTTGAGCATATAGTAAGGATATGTTCCTTTACCAATATCTGAAAGGTCAAGTTCCGCTGTATAGCTTTGACGCTCTACTGTATTTCCTTCGTAATCCATTACCTCTGCCTTATCTTTAGTCAAGATAACGAGCTCTTTATCATGAATTTCCATAAATTCAGATGTTTCACGAATCATGGCCATTGCATCAGAGCACACCATGTTATAGCCTTTTCCTAGACCGATAAGTAAAGGAGATTTGTTTTTCGCAACATAGATTACATCAGCATCTTCTGCATCCATGAGAGCAAAAGCATACGAGCCTTCAATAATAGACAAGGCTTTTTTAAATGCTTCAAGTACAGAAAGTCCATCTTCTTCCGCAAATTTAGCGATGAGGTGTACGGCAACTTCTGTATCTGTTTGTCCCTTAAATGTATCATTTGCAAGGTATTCTTCTCTAATCTCTGAGAAATTCTCAATCACTCCATTGTGTACCAAAACGAAACGTCCTGAAGTGGAAGTATGAGGATGTGCATTATCTTCGGTCGGTTTACCATGTGTAGCCCAACGTGTATGACCAATCCCCGCTGTTCCAGTAACGTTGTCCCCTGTTTTTGCTTCTAAGTCTGCAATGCGACCGACTGATTTTACAAGGTTAGCTTTTCCAGAATCATCGGTCACAAAAATTCCTGCTGAATCATAACCACGATATTCAAGTTTTTCAAGACCTTGCAACAGAATGTCCGTTGCATTACGGTTTCCAACAACACCTACAATACCACACATATTAATCTCTCCATTAGCTAAATTGGTATAGCTACTTTTTCTTTATTTTTTCGTCAATAAAAAAATGATAATACAATGTTTTGCATTTGTCAAGAATAATAAATCTTTAATTGGTATAGTTGATTATAAGCAAAAAAATAAATCTTTCGATTTACTTTAATTGCAACTTGACTAATTCTTTGTCCACCTGTGCGAGTACCTTTTCTAAGTCTTCTTCATTGTTGACGAAGTCAAATAAATCACCATCAATACGCATTTTAGGTGAAACGTTATAGTTTTTATACCATATTGGGTATTCCTCATGCACCTGTTGGTAATAAGCTTTCAGCTCTGGCTGTTTCTCTACTTGTTCAAAACTTCGCCCCCGTTGAGTGATTCTTGAAAGCATTGTTTCAAAGCTCACGTCAATATAAACAAGTAAATCAGGACGTTTTTTAGGCATTCCTTCTATCTCTTCTAGCATATTACTGAGCAAATTTTGGTAGATTTCTAGTTCTGTTTTTGTGACATTACCATTTTTATAATTTAGTGTTAAAAAAAGTTCGTCTTCAAATATCGAACGGTCAAGAACGTTATTTTCCTGATCATAAGCCATTTTGATTGATTCGAAACGTTTGTTTAAAAAATAAATTTGCAGCAAAAAAGCATATTTTCTAGGGTCTTGATAATATAAGTCAAGAACAGGATTATTATCTACCGCTTCATAATATACATCTGTTCCCAAATGTTTTCCCAAAGCTTTAGCCAAGCTTGACTTTCCCGCACCTATTGTTCCTGCTAAAACAATCAAAGTTTTATTCTCCTATAAAGTCCAAAGCAGGACTGTCTTCATTTTTATTGTTTATTTTTTTGTTCCAGTAAATACTCTCTGATTTGAGCCATAAAGTATAAGGAACCTGTCATTAAAAGAACATCATCTTCTTTTAACATGTCTTTTAAGACATGATATTCGTCTTTCCAATTTTCAACCAGTTCCACATTATCTCGTTCAAGATAAGTGAACTCTTCTAATTTTAATGCTTTTGGATAATCAAAAGTTGTTAATATAAGCCGAGAATTATCAACGCTTTGGAGCATTTTAATCATCTCTGTAATATCTTTTGTGACGATAGCTGAAAAGAGGATGATAATTTTCCGACCTGAAAATTCTGTTTTCAAATTTTCTAAAAGACGATGCATAGCATGTACATTATGCGCGCCGTCAAGTATAATCAAAGGCCTATGACTTATTTGCTCCATTCGTGCAGGCCAAAAAGTGGCTTGCAGACCTTTTCTGATAGCATTTTCTGAAAGTGATAATTTCATTTTTTCAGCATAAATCAAAGAAAGTTTGATTGCCAGTGCTGCATTGTCTACCTGATGAACCCCTAATAAAGATTTTTCTAGGTAGGTTAATTCAAAATGGTCATCCCTATAGTTAAAGTACTCATCTTCAAGCACTTCAACTTGATAATCTACACCAAATTGATAATGCTTTGCCTGCTTTTTTTCAGCTGTTTGCTGAATAACCTTTAGTGCTTCAGCAGAGATTCTTCCACTCACTAAAGGCGTATGCGGTTTAATAATTCCCGCCTTTTGTGCAGCTATTTCCTCTAAGGTAGAACCCAGTATATCCATGTGATCCAAACCAATGGTTGTTATCGCACTTGCTACAGGCTGGATCACATTCGTACTGTCCAGCAAACCACCCAAGCCGACCTCGATCAGAGCTACATCAACTTTTTCATCTGCAAAATAGCGCAGCGCTACAGCTGTAATAATCTCAAACTCAGTAATACCTGCAAATCGTTCATCCGCATCGAGCTGTTCAACTAAAGGCTTTACCTGCTCCACATAGAAAATAAGTTTCTCATCGGGAATAGGTCGTTCATTAATAGCCATACGCTCACCAAAGGACTCAATGAATGGACTTGTAAAGGTGGCTACTGTGAGACCAAGCTGACGTAAAATACTCCTTGTAAAAGCAACTGTTGAACCTTTACCATTTGTTCCAGCAATGTGCAGCATGGATAAATCCCTTTCAGGATTCCCAAGTAGTTTCAGCAAGGCTTCTACCCGAGTTAAACCAGGACGAATATTAAATTTAAGTCTACTGTGAATCCATTCTAATTCTTGATCAATATTCATGTCCTTCTCTTTTCTCTTCAAAATATTTTTGGAATTCCTCAGGTGCTTCGGCTTTAGAAAGTAAAAAAACAGGTAATTCAGAGCGCCTTGTCAGACCGTTTGTGAGTTCAAATGTGTAACGAAAATCAATATGTTGATGCGCCTTTTCATTTTTCACAGAATTAAACGGAATTTCTATGATATTCACATCTATAAGATGCCCATTTTTTGCTACGAGTCCCGTTTCCTCGTGAAATTCGCGTAAGGCAGCTTCTTTAGGACTCTCTCCTTCTTCCACATGTCCTGCCGGAAGTAAGAGTTCTTTTTGATAGGGATGTTCGATAAAGTATAGCTTTTCTCCCTCAAAAACAAGAGCTGATGCCGAAAGCTGCAAGGATGGATTTTTCTTCCCTTTTAAATCTTTACCGTTTCTCAAAAGCTCTTTTATCTTTTGGATTTTTTTTGAATTTCCCAAAGAGGAAATCTCATGTATCAACTCATTGTACATCAGTATTTTTGGTAAATTTTAAAATTTTCTATTAAGCGATGCGTTGCTTCAACATCATGCACCCGTAAAACACGTCCACCATCCATCATCATTTGACTTTCGAGAATCAAAGTTGAGATGAGACGTTCATCAACTTCCATGTTTAAAAGGTTGCTCATGAAGGATTTTCGGGATATTGCTATCATCACAGGTAAACCCAGTTTTGTCAATAATTCAGTCGTTTTCAACCTCTGTAAGGAATCCACACCTGTTGCACCACCAGAAAAACCTACACCAGGATCAATACAAATCTGAGTGCTGGCAATTCCCAACTCCTTAAGTTCTTTTTGCTTATCGGCAAAATATGCAGGCAATTCTTGATAGACATTGTCCGCATAATGTAAGCCTGCTCGACCATTATTCATCACAACTAAAGCAGGTTGATATTCTTGTATGAGCAACAATTTTTCAGGTGTATCAAAACCATCTATGTCATTGATGATATCTGCTCCTTCATCAAGTACACGTTGCATGACATAAGCTTCATCCGTATCAATGGCAATAACAGCTTCGGGAAATGCTCTACGAATATTTTTCAAAGGTTCCGCCAAACGTTGCCACTCTTCTTCTGGAGAAATGTCGACATAGCCAGGACGAGAGGATTTTCCTCCCAGTTCAACAACATGCGCTCCGTTTTGCAAATCTTGCTCAACACGGCGCAAGATATAGTCTAACGTCAGATTCTCTTTTGCCCCATCGTAAAAAGAATCTGGCGTCACATTGACAATACCATAAACAATAGGATCTAAAGTCAAGTCAAAAGAAAAATTCTTTCCTGACCAGATAATCTTATGCCGCTTAAAAATTGTTTCTAGAATCGCTTTCCCCTGCGGAAAAGGCCAGACTTGAATGAAGTCAGAAAGCTGATAAATCGTAAAAAAAACCAACATATCTCGACCATCAAGCAAGGTTTTTGATCCGAGACGAAACAAAATATCGTTTAGGCTTGTCAGCTCTTGACTATTGCAGTCAGTGAACTTAACCACAATATGTTTTAAGGAAAAGGAATCTGTATTTTGTTCAATAATCTTCATTTTAAGTTAGGCTTTCTAAAAACTCCAGTCTCGTTTCTCTATTTTCTTCAAATTCCCCTAAGAAAAATGAAGTTCTCGTCTGAGAATTTCCTTTTTTAACACCACGCATCTCGATGCACATATGACGTGCTTCGACAACTACTGCTACACCTTTAGGCTGTAAAATATCATTCAAAATTTCTGCAATGTCTCTGGTGATATTTTCTTGGACAGAAAGCTTACGTGAAACATAGTTAATCAAACGCGGGATTTTACTTAGACCAATAATATTACCGTCTTTCGGAATGTAGGCAACATTTGCTGTGCCAAAAAAAGGCAACATATGGTGCTCACACATAGAATAAAACGGAATGTCTTTAATCAAGATGGTTTGATCTTGTTCTGTCGCTTCAATCTTAAATAACTTGTATTCTTCAAAGGCTGTTAATTTTTGGGAAGAAAGGATTTCTTCGTACATCTTAGCAACACGTTCTGGTGTTTCGAGAAGCCCTTCACGTTCTGGATTTTCACCCACAGCCGTTAAAATATCTCGGACAGCATTTTCGATACGTTTGCGCGCTGTTTTTTCTTCAGGAATTTCTATTATTTTTTGCCCTTTCCCTTCAAGATTAGAGATAGCCTGTTTGACTTGGGTTTCATATTCAAAGCCCTCCTCTAAAATGTCCATGAGAGGAATCAAAACAAAAAGACGATTGAACAGTTCTTTATGAGGAATAGTCAAATGCTCCTCTCGAAACTTTTCAGTGCCATAAAATAAAATATCAATATCGATAGTTCGTGGCCCCCAATGAACTGCACGTACACGGTTAAGCTTGCCTTCAATATCATGAATAACTTCAAGTAAAGTTTCCGCCTCCAAAGTTGTTGAAAGCTTCAAAGCTATATTGACAAAATCATCTTGTGGAACACCGCCGACAGGTGAAGTTTGGTAAACTTTTGACTTTTTTTCTATCAAGATAGCTGAGTTTTGCCCTAAGAGGTTCACCGCCTCTTGTAGATATGCTTGCTTATCCCCAATGTTACTTCCTAAACTCAAATAAACCGTTTGCATCACTTTCCTGCTTTCCCCCTTAGAAAGCCGTAATTATTCTGTATAAATACTCTAACTTCAAAAAATAGTAGTTTAACCAATCATTTCAATTTCTACATTGTCAAAAATCCCTGCGATAGGTACGGCCAACTTGCGGATATGTACTTCCACCGTTTCGACTTTTTTATTTTCTTTGATGGCTTGAATAATGTCAAAAGCTAATTTTTCAATCAAATCTGCACGCGATGATGCAATGATTTCCGAGATACTTTCATAAAAAGAAACATAACTCAAGGTTTCATCTAAGCTGTCCAAGCCAGAATACGAAAAATTAGTCGTTACAATCAAATCAATCTCTAAATTTTGTCCTAATATCTTTTCTTCAGGCAAGACACCGATATGAGAAAAGAATTTCATGTTATTAATCTTAATCTTATACATACTGTTCAATGGCTGTCCAAGCCTCGTCAATTCCGGTCTTGTCAAAGCTCGAGAAGATAACAAAATCATCTGTACTATCAAACTTCAAAGCTTTTTTGATTACTGAGACATGCTTGTTCCATTTTCCACGTGGAATCTTATCTGCCTTTGTTGCAACTAAAATAACTGGAATATTATAGAACTTTAAAAAAGTGTACATCAGTTTATCATCTTCTGATGGTTCATGGCGCAAATCCACAAGAGCAAGAACAGCCTTCAGATTAGGCGCTGTAGTGAGGTACTCCTCAATCATTTTGCCAAACTTTTCTCGTTCCTTTTTAGACACACGCGCATAGCCATAACCTGGCACATCAACCAGGTGTACTTTGCTGTCAACATTATAAAAATTAAGGAGCTGGGTTTTTCCTGGTGAACTTGAAGTTCGTGCAAAGTTCTTTCGGTTGAGCAAGGTATTTATAAAGCTTGATTTTCCAACATTTGAACGCCCTGCAAGCGCGATTTCTGGTATATCCGTATCTGGATATTGCTTGGCAGAGGCTGCTGAGATTGTCAGTTTTAAATTATTAGGATTTATTTTCATTATTCTCTTTCCCTGTGTCTTTCAAGGTTTGTCTTAAGCATTTTTTGAAACCATAACAAGAAAACCATGAGCACTCATGATTTTCTATTTTTCAATATAAATGACTTCTGCTTCTGCTTTATCACGTACAGCTGCCTCTGTAATAATCACTTTTTCAATGTTATCATGACTTGGAACTTCAAACATGATATCCATCATCACTTCTTCAATGATTGAGCGTAACCCACGTGCACCTGTCTTGCGTTCAATAGCTTTTTCAGCAATCGCATGCAAGGCTGCATCTTCAAATTCCAGTTCAACATTATCGTAGCTTAATAACTGCTTGTACTGCTTGATTAAGGCATTCTTGGGTTCTGTTAAAATACGGATCAGGTCAGATTCTGTTAGACGTTCCAAAGCCGCGACTACAGGTAAACGTCCAATAAACTCAGGAATCAAGCCAAAGGTCTGGATGTCTTCTGCGATAATTTCTTGCATATAGGATTCGTCATCTGCTAATGCTTTATTATTTGTTCCGAAACCGATGATTTTTTCACCAAGACGTTGTTTAACAATTTCTTCAATACCATCGAAAGCTCCTCCAACAATAAAAAGGATGTTTTTCGTATCAATTTGAATCATTTCTTGGTTGGGATGCTTACGTCCACCTTGCGGAGGGACACTTGCTACAGTACCTTCGATAATTTTTAAAAGAGCTTGTTGAACACCTTCACCCGAAACATCACGAGTAATCGAAACATTTTCAGATTTTTTAGCGATTTTATCAATTTCATCAATATAAATGATACCGCGTTCAGCACGTTCGATGTTAAAATCACTGGCTTGAAGAAGTTTCAATAAAATATTTTCAACATCTTCTCCAACGTAACCCGCCTCAGTCAAACTCGTTGCATCGGCAATAGCAAAGGGAACATTCAGTGATTTTGCCAAGGTTTGTGCTAGGAAAGTTTTCCCTGAACCTGTTGGTCCAATCAAAAGAATGTTAGACTTTTGGAGTTCAACTTCATCATCATCCTTACGCGCAAAATTGATACGCTTGTAATGATTATAAACGGCAACGGCCAATGCACGTTTTGCGTGCTCTTGACCAATCACATAACCATTAAGATGGTCCAGCATTTCTCTTGGGGTCATTACAGGAGTAGTTTCAAAGTCCTGAGAATTCTCCTCTCGCATTTCTTCCTCAATCAAATGACTTGATAACTCAACACATTCGTTACAAATATAGACACCAACACCAGCAATAAGCTTCTTTACCTCTGGTTGGCTTTTGCCACAGAATGAACAATAGATATTTTTATTTTCTTTTATATCGTTAGACATGTATATCTCTTCTTCTAAATTTTAAAATTTTTTAGGAAAATAAAGTTCCATAAAAAGCATGAATGGAATTCACTATGTTAGTAAAGGCATTAAGAAGGAATATTACCCCTAAGCCCCAGCGCTTTTTACGGAAGCATTGCAGCGCAAGTATCACGCATATTGCACACAGGACAGCCGTAAATAAGCCAAAAATTGATTTTGTCAAGGTCTGTGCTTCTCCTTCCGCTCATATTTTTCAATCGTAAAATCATAAATATTTTTTTCGTCTTTTTCCCGATAGTCCTCTGATATTTTTTCATACTGTGAAAAATCAAAGTCTTCTGGAAAATATGTATCCGCTGTAAATTTCTCATGAACAATAGTTTTATATAAAGCAGATATTTTTTTTTCAAAAAGAAGGAACATCTTCGCACCACCGATAATATACAAATCACGGTCTTGGCTATTATACCATTCCAACACTTCAGAAACACTATGCATGATAAGAACTCTATCGTTGTCTTCTTTTGGATAGGAAGTATCACGTGTAAGTACGATGCTGATACGTCCCGGAAGCACACGTTTGTTCATACCTTCAAAGGTTTTTCGGCCCATCAAAATGGCTTGATGGTAGGTTGTATTTTTAAAATGTTCCAGTTCAGCAGGTAAGCGCCAAGGTAAATGACCCTCAACACCAATTGCCTTCGCTTCATCTTCTGCCCAGATTGCGTAAATCACTTTACTTCACCCCCTGCTTTTCTCTACTCCTTGAAAAGCCAACCATCCTTATAAAACAAAGATGTTCCTTTCTTTTTAATGCGTTGTCGTCCTTGTACCTAAAGGCACTCGGTAACATACAGCAAGTCCTATGAGACATGGCTTAAATGTTTCATTCATCAACAGTTATAAAATATTGCGCATGAGCGTTACTATTGTCGTGTTTCGATAACAGCATTTTTTCTGTTGTCAAGGATATAATTACCTTTATCATTATATCAAAAAACACCTTTTTTTACTCTAATTTTTCTTTTGCAGAAAAAGTGTAAAAATTTTGCATTATTTTCTTTACTTTTCCTAAAAGATGTGGTAATATGTTTTTATCAATTAATTTGTTTCAATCAACCCTGTTATGATTAAAGCAAATTAGTCCCCCAACTAGGCTGCTCGCTGAGGCCATACTCCGAGCTACCTAGTTTTTATTTTTGTAAAAATCCCGCTTAATACAGTGAATGGAGAATATTATGAATCATATTGTGCTTTTTGAACCGCGTATTCACTTTAATACAGGAAATATTGCCCGAACATGTGCTGCTACAAATACTACCCTGCATTTGATTGAACCATTTGGTTTTGAAATTACAGATAAAAATCTCAAAAGAGCAGGTTTAGACTACTGGGACAAGGTAAATATCATTTATCATAAGAATCTTGAAGATTTTCTCAGTCATATCGATGGGAAGCTTTACTTGGTCAGTAAGTTTGCTGATCATGTTTATTCAGATATTGATTATTCAGAAACTTCTGAGGATTTGTATTTTATTTTTGGTCGCGAAGACACAGGCTTACCTGAGGCTTTCATGCGGGAAAATGCAGAAAAGTGCATCCGTATCCCGATGAATGATGCGCATGTACGCAGTCTTAATCTTTCGAATGCCGCTTGCATGATTATCTATGAAGCGCTTCGGCAACAGGGGTTTGCAGGACTAGAACTTAGCCATACTTATGAAAGGTATAAGTTGAAATAGGTTTATCAATGTCAAAAGAGGACAGAACATTTGTTCCGACCTCTTTTTTTGTAATCTTTTATGAGTTAATTTGCTTGGTTGATGATGAGAGCGGGACGTGGTCCTCCTCCTATAGGATGATCCAAACCAGTTGAAGTTAGTGTACTGCCAAACCAACGACTATCAACAATCCATATACGGTTGCCACCTGTAGGTGTACGCAAATGCCACCAATTATTACCGTGTGCGACACGGTCCCCAGGATTAGGAAAAGCACGTCCTGGTCCTGATAAGCGTGTCACATCAGCCAAGGAAAGAGAAAAGGCACGAGGCGTTCCGCTAGTATCAACCTGAGTCACATCGGCCGCAACCTCTGGAAAATCGTCCAGATTGTTAGGTATCCAGCGATCAAATGGACCGTCAAAGGTGACATTATTAGGTAAAACTGTTCCTGTTGTAAAGTTATTCGCAACAGGTTGAACCAGAGCTTGTACTGCGCTATCAAGCCCGTCATACCAAGAGACAAGCGCCATATCGTGGTCGTTCCAAGAGGCATTGTCTATTACCCCATTCCGAATAATCATATGATTACCAGAACCCATGTTCTCCAGATAACGGTATTGTTCACCTGCCATGGTGAAAACACGTCCTGGGTTCATAGCACTAAAGTTAAACGCCTCTGGCTGTGCATCCTCAAAAACGCCTGGATTGCCGTCATTATTTGTGATTTCTTGAAGTAATAGACTAAGATAACTACTATGAGTACTATCATTTGGAAGATTTACCAAGAACTCCTCGCTTTGATCTGAACTGATCAGCTGACTGTCCACATGAATACCGTAATAATATTGACCCGGGATGTTACCAGCTGCTGCTGCCATCTCTGCCGCATCAATCAAGTAAGAAGTTGCCTGCCCTGACTGGAGCGTATTGGCCCAATAGGCCCAGCCCGTCCGGCTATCTATCACCCAAAAGTTACCTGTTTTATCCGCAGCTGGTAGGGCATACCACTGGTCTATCGTCATCGGGGCACGGTCTTGTTGCAGGTTTTGTGCAGCATCGTTGGTGACAGTTTCTCCCGGCCAAGTGCCGCCGCTATTGTCAAAATCATCACCCGATGACCAGTAAGCATCTGTACCGTCACCGGGATGAGTGGCACCGTCTGTTACACCATCTGTGACTGGACTTGTGATCCAGTCACGGGCATGTCCTGCAGCTGCCGTCATCAGGTCTGCGTTGTCATGGTTAAAGGTTGGCATAAACCATGGCGCATCTTGTCCTGCTCGTTCCCAACCAAAGGTCAGACGGGAATAACGATTGAAGGCTGCTGAGGCACCTGCACGAGTATTTAAATCATTTGCAGCTGGTCGCATGATTGTCCAGCTGTCTACATCACCACGAGTGGTCCCTGGTACAAGAGGTTCAAAATCTGTTGTCCCTCCTCTTCGAATTTCCATAAATTCAGACAATCGGATGCGCACCATGATTTCAACATCACCGAAGTTTTCAACGAAAACATCTTTATTTTCAGTATCCCGGTTATAGTAGTCATGGGTACGTCCACCGACCGAGTTCTCCCGTATCCGGTCATTGATGGCCCGCTGGTTGAAGGCTTGGAAGGCAAAGGTGCCGCCTACCAAGAGCAGTAAGAGCGATAAAAGTGCGAGATTGCGCAGTTGCCGCCGTTTTTT
>NZ_DKXK01000062.1:0-35005 GCF_002492185.1 Lactococcus sp. UBA7128 | reverse complement strand
CTCTCATCATATTTTAACATGTTATTTAATATTTATGAAATGTTATCATAATGTTTTGTTACATTGCTATTCTTGGAGAAATCGGTTATAAAAAGCAGCCTTTTCCTACTTTGCCCATTCTCTATACGCATTATTAATGGCATGTTAAAAGCTATTGTCATCATCGCACCCAAAGCTGCTCACGATAAACGTCAGCCTCTATAAAGATTGACCAAGCTTCTTATTAGACAATATTCGATTGGTGAAAAGCAGGCGAGCTGCTTTTCTGTTATAATAGGCTGTAGATGATGTACCGAAAGGAAGATACTGCATGAAATTTAATCACTTTTCTATCGTTGAAAAAACATTTGATGAACAGTTGCTCGAACTGGACCACCTTGGCTTTACCTGGTCTGTTTTCTGGGAAGAAAAGAAAATACTCAAAGACTTTTTGACTGTTTCTCCTGTGGAAAGCGAGGGACTCCAAGCAACATCTACAAACTCTTTCCAAGATTTTCTTGCTTCTGATCAAGAACTGACATGGGATATCTTTTGGACCATCAGTTTACAGTTGCTTGGCTTTGTTCCTCATTTTGAATTTCAGGTAGACCAAGCAGAAAAATTTGCAAAATCAATAAATATCCCTATGCTGGACGAGGAGAATCTCGACAGTGAAACCCTTATCCGAGCACTTTATCTTCTTCTGTGCAGCCGATGTAAAAATGGTATGACACTTGTTGAAAACTGGGTGTCCGAAGGTCTTCTTCCCCTAAGTAACACTTATCATTTTTTCAATGACAAGTCTCTCGCAACCTTTGATACTGCACAATTGATTCGTGAAACAGTTTGGGTAGAGTCAAAGGTTGATACTTATAATACGGGAAAATTTGACTTGATTAAGGTTCAAATTATCCGCCCGACATTTGAAGGCAAGCTTCCCGCTGTTATGACCGCCAGCCCTTATCACTTAGGAATAAATGAAATTGCTAATGACAAGCAGTTGCATGACATGAATGTCCCCTTGGATGAGAAGCCTTCTGGCAACATTAGTGTTGAAACTCAACTCCCCACCCTTCCTAACTATGAACAAGAAGTAACTCCGAAAGCTCAAACAGAAGCCTTGACACAAAAATTTACACATGGTTGGACTTACTCACTTAATGACTATTTCTTAGCACGTGGTTTCGCCTCTATTTATGTAGCAGGTGTTGGTACAATGGACTCTAATGGCTTTCAAACTTCTGGTGACTACCAGCAGATTTATAGCATGACAGCGGTCATCGACTGGCTAAACGGCCGCACTCGTGCCTTCATCTCACGTGATAGAGCACAGGAAGTTGCCGCTGACTGGGCCAATGGCAAGGTGGCCATGACTGGAAAATCTTATCTGGGAACAATGGCATACGGTGCCGCGACCACAGGTATTGATGGTTTAGAAGTCATCGTGGCAGAAGCCGGTATCACCTCTTGGTACAACTATTATCGTGAAAATGGTCTAGTTCGCTCACCCGGCGGATACCCTGGCGAAGACCTGGATGTCTTAGCGGCCCTTACTTATTCACGTAATCTTCAGGGCGCTGACTTTCTTGCTGCCAATGCGCAATATGAAAAGCAGCTTTCACAGATGCTTGAAGCACTTGACCGTACGACAGGAGACTATAACCAATATTGGCACGACCGCAACTACTTGCCACATGCTGAAAATACCAAGGCAGACGTGCTGATTGTTCATGGTTTGCAGGACTGGAATGTAACACCTGATCACGCCTACCATTTTTGGCAGGTGCTTCCTAAAGATGTAACTAAACATGCTTTCTTACATCGCGGAGCCCATATTTATATGAATAACTGGCAATCTATTGACTTTAGTGAAGCTATAAACAGCTATTTCACCGCAAAACTCCTGAACAGAGCACTGACTATAGATTTACCACCAGTTATCTTGCAAGAAAATGGCAAAGCACAGAGCTGGACTGGTCTCCAAGACTGGGGCGAAAAAGAAACGGTAACATTGCCACTGGGGAAAACAGCTGCTTCTATCCTAAAGTTTGAAAATCATTATGATGAAAAGACTTTCGATGCTTACAGCAAAAACTTCCAAAACTTCAAGAAGGACTTGTTTGAAGGCAAGGCCCAAGCTGCTCTTGTAGATTTAGAGCTTTCTGAAGCTATGCTGCTTAACGGACAGATTCAACTGGACCTTAAAGTAAAAGTTAACGACAATAAGGCAATTCTTTCGGCACAACTTCTTGACTTCGGTTCAAAAAAACGCCTGTCCGACCAAGCCCAAAACTTGGACTTGAAAGCCTTAGACCGCGGCAGGAATTTTATGCTAGAAAATCTGATGGAAATTCCTTTGACAGATAGTCCTTATCAACTTGTAACAAAAGGTTTCCTCAACCTGCAAAACCGCGAAGAACTCCTCACTGTTAGCTCCATACCCGAAAATGAATGGATGACTTTCAGTCTTACGCTACAACCAACAATCTATCAACTCGAAAAAGGGGATAAACTTCGTCTCTTGCTTTATAGTACTGACTTTGAGCACACTGTCCGCGACAATCGCGAGTTGACCTATGAAGTTGACCTTGGTTCTTCTAAGATTATTTTCCCTATCTCTTCTAAATAAATTTATAAAACAAAGCCTTTGCTGAAATAAGCAAGGCTTTTTTGTCTGAATAAAATTTTTAACCCCAGACAAGAAGATAAATGTCACAGTCACTTGTCTATATCGGTTTGAAACGTCACAGAAATGTTATAAAATAGTTATAAATATATCATTATATTGCAATCAAACACTTACTCCAATCAAGAAAAATATTCAGACAGTCAAAATGGCTAGAATGTAGGAAGAAAAACACATGTCAGACAGTCTCCTACAGACTTTTTCAAAATTTTTATATTGAAGCTCTTGCATTAGAGGAGACTAAAAACAACAAAAGTGAAAGCAACCTGCATTACGGAGGAGACACTTATGAAAAAGATAAAAAAGAAGCAACTCCCCATCACTAAAATCTTATTCACTTACCTGGCTATTTCTAAAATCATGTACTGGTATGAAACTGTCACGACTATGAATGGACTTGACTTGAGTAGCACTGCCCAAAAATTTTTGGAGCGCTTTATAAGTCGAGATCTGTTACTTATCATCGGTGTTATTCTATTTTATTATTTTGAAAAAATTATTTTTAACAAAAAAAGTCAAAAAGAAACGTTGAAACAACACATTATGTACTATGTATCGGGCTATCTCTCTATGATTGCTGTTTTACTATTTTTAATGCTTTTTGCTTGGCAAGGCTATGATAGAAGCCTTTGGATGGGAACACTTGTTGATGGAACTCTGGGCTACATTGTTATTATGATTGCTTTGAATGTCAAGGACTACTTCAAGTCTAAAAAAGAAAAAGCAGACCGAGATACTGTTAATCGTCCCGAAGACAGTATAGCCATGTTACATGCTTTGTTAGATAAGGGAATCTTAAGTCAGGAAGAATTTGAGGAGAAATGTCAAAAAATCGAAAATGAAACCTGAACTTTTTATCCAGTTAAAACTTGACCAGCTATTCCTCTCTTTACTGTACACACATAAAACACCATTTATAGAAAAAAAATAACCGAAAGTAGGACTGTAAAAATGAAAAAACTAAAACATATGCTGCGCCCTGCCCTCATGCTGCTTCTTGCAGCGCTTTCTCTCACAGCTTTTATTACACCAAGAGCGCCAGATTCGCCTCTGACCTCAGCTGCATGGGACACTGTGGAGTTTATGTCAACTGAACCACGGATGATTTTTTCGCCAGAACATCTAAGACGTACAGAAAATCATATTGTTCAGCGCTTGGAAGATGCAGGGTTGCCTGTAATGGTGACCGAACATGACTTGGTTCCAGAAGATAGCATCTTAGGTGCAGACAGGTTAAAACTTTGGGTGGAGAATCTAGGTTTTTCCCCTGACGTGATCGAATCAACCTCTACGCGGAATATCTATTCTTACATTCCGGGCACTTCCGACAAATTTGTGATTTTTAATGCACATTATGACAGTTTCCCAGATAGTCCAGGAGCGGCTGACAATGCTACTTCTGTAGCAGCTCTGTTGGAATCATTTATTGATTTTCATCAGCGGGGAGAAAAACCTGAAGTCGGGATACAAGTCCTTTTCTCTGATGGTCATGAGTTCGGCTTTGGTGCAGGACAGTTTGTCAAAGAACATCCTGATTTGTTAGAAAATACTATTTTTGCTTTAAATTTTGATGTCGTAGGTAATGGGCCAATCCTTCCTATAGGCGGTGCCAATGAGTTTTCCAATCAATTTTTCAAGGCAGTCTCTAACCCTACAGGTTTTTCTATCCTAGCTGATGCGCACCCTCTGGATGAAAGATTTTTTGCAAAAGCTGACATACCTGCCATGTCGCTTGTCAACTTTACTAGACCATGGCACTACCACGTTCCCAGCGATGTTATCGAAAACCTCTCTCCTGGAACTGTTACACACTCTATAGATGTCATGTCTAGACTCATGGAACAAGTTTCGCAAACAGAGTGGGCAGAGGATTTTGAAGCTGAAGCACCTACCACTCACTTTATGCTGGCTTACCATGTTTTCATCCAATATGGCGGAGTTGTAAGAAGTCTAATTTCTCTCCTCGCGATAGTTTCTCTTATCGGCTTAATCCTGCTCAAACGTCAAGAACTGCAAATCAGTCTAAAAGGAATTTTCACTTCCATTGCTGGGGTCGTGCTGCTGTTGATACTCTATGCTGGAATTTCCGTGGGTACTTTTATGCTCTTCTTTAGGACAGTGGATCATCACCCCTATTTAATCATTAGTGGTCTTTTGCTGGCAGTTCTTCTCCCTCTTGCCTCCTATTTTTATCTCAAAAGACTGGCTCGTTTTATACAGTATGAAACATTTGCCATTAGCATAGCTGGAGTCTTTCTCACTTTAGGTCTTGCCCAAGCAGTATTAATGCCAGGTACAGAGTACCTCTCACTCCTACCTGTGATATTAATAGCTGCAAGACTTTTATTTCCAAAGAATAAGATATTGTACTATGCTGCTGGAAGCTTACTCGGGCTACTGTACCTTCCGCTACTGTTTATCATGACTTTTGTGTTAGGGATGGCTTCACCAATACCAGCTTTGTACTATGTCCTGTTTATCATTATATTTTATGTGCTGTCTAAAAATTATCCTAAAAGTACAGCATCATGAACCAGTATGTCTTTAAGTAAAAGAAGGCCATCATTAAAACTCCGATGTTTAAATAAAACATCGGAGTTTTTTCATGGAAAATAGATAGCTTTGCTGGTATGAACCTTCATCCTGAGCACAGTTTTAAGATGATTTTAAAATACTCAAGGAAAGTTTATCCTATCTGTAAATTTCACTTCCTTATCTGATGAAGAAAACAGCTCCAAAATTCGGAGCTGTCTATCTAGAGTGTGTCTCTAAAGTGCACTGTGCTATTGCCTTCTAATAAGACAGGCATTTTTATTTTTTTAGTGGTTACTCTTTTTCTTCTTCTTGAAGAGTAGAAGACTCGTGCCTAAAAGGAAGACTAGTCCTAAACTAAGGAGCCATAGTCCTAGGCTTTCTCCGACAATCGGAAGATGAGGTCTTGGTTTATTTACTAGTTTCCCTGCATCAATCACTCCGGATACATCCTCTCTTACAGTTATCTCCCTTGGTGTTTCATCTAGGATATAACCGTCTGGGGCCTGAGTTTCAATAAAACGATAGCGCCCTGGTCCAGGCACACTTATGGTTACTCGGCCATCAGCATTAGACTGTAGATTTTCAGCCAATATATCCCAAGCTTGGGTTTCTGTATTGTAGGTTTCTACCTTAAATTTCGCACCTGCTAGTGGATTATCCTGCTCATCAACTTTCAGAAGTTGGAGTGCATTGTTCTGCACCTGTGGTCCCTCTACACGCTTATTCTCCAAAGTTCCGGCTTCAAATATTGGGCGTTCACCTGCAGTTATCGTCACTTCTTTTGGTGTTGTATTAAGGACATAGTTAGTTGGGGCCTGAGTTTCAATAAAGCGGTAACGCCCATCATTTTCTACATCAAGCCTTACGAAACCATCTGCCGTAGAAGTCAAACCTGTAGCAAGCGTTTCCCAAGTTCCATTGTTGAGGAATTCTACCTTGAATACTGCACCTGCTAGTGGATTTCCATTCTCATCCACTTTTTTCAGCTGAATGATTGTTCTCATATGGTTTTCGATCTCGCCAAAATAAACGGGATTGTCATTTGTTCCTACACCTCCGTCAACAATCGTTTTGACTTCGCTTATAGGATTTTCAGCCATTTCAAAACCTGGAGGTGCCTGAGTTTCGACGAAACGATAGTCTCCTGGTTCTCCCACAGCTGTATTAACTAGGCCTTCATTGTTAGAAGTTAAATTGTTAACATAGGTTTGCCATTGATTGGTCTGAGGGTTGCGTTTTTCAAGTCTAAAGACTGCACCGGCAACACCTTGATTATGTTGGTCAACTTTTTTCAGTTGAACGGGATAAACTGGAGTTGGTGGCAAGATTTCTGCACCTTGGAGATAACGATTGTAGATATTGACTGTTACATCGTTATTTCCGATAAGACCCGGAATAGTTACCTTGTAAATCGGTTGTTGACCTTGTGGCGTCGTTTGCAAGTCTCTTTCTATCTGAGCATTTCCTTCAAAGTCTCGGTTACCAATCTCATAGTTGTACTCTGTGATTGTGTATTCCCCAGGAAGAAGATCTGAAATTTTCTGATTCGTGCTCAAACCTGTCAAGTCTTCACGGTCAATCTCAATCGCTTCAAAGTTAGGGTCATCAGCTTTGGTAATCTCTATATAGAAGTTTTCTGGAACCTGATTCAGAGTCACCCCTTCAAAGTTCTTCGTCAAGTCAATGGAACCTAAAGGTTCATAGTAGTTGTCGAAACGGAAGACAATCTGACTGTTTTGACCTACGGTTACTGTTTGTGAAGTACTGCTTGTTTCGCCAGAATCGTCAGCATTAGCCGGGTTAAAGAGATCGACATAGCGCCAGTGGGCAAGTCGATGACGATAGCCTGCAACATCTGTTCCTGTTTCAGTAATCTTATAATTCCCCTCTGGTATTCCAGAGAAGTTCATACCGGCTACAGCCTCATCATAATTAAGAGTTCTTTCAAAACGACCAGCAGCATTTTCAGTAAATTCAAGGTCAGTAAGTGTCGCTGCATCATTGCCAGTAAAAGGCTGTTCTGCTGTTATTGTAACTTTAAAAGTATTTGCAACGAGAGCCAAAGCTGCCGCGTCCAAATCGTGGAAGACTTTCTGAACACGGAGCAATTCAGTTTCAGCTGCACGTGCATAGATATTGACAAAACTCACAACCCCTGTACCACCAGGTGGAACCGTAACGCGCTGCATCGTTGCTCCAGGAACATGAATATAATCAAAATCTGAAGGGTTACTTATCACATCGCCACCTGACTCCGTAACCGTGTAAGTGCCGGGTTGCAAGTTCAAAGGCTGACCATTTTCATCTTTAACATTAAGAGTAATTCTGCCGTTATCAGCTATGGCTTGCATAACCATACCCGGATCATTCAAATCAACCGTAGCCCTTCCAACCTCTTGTTGCAATAGACCGGTGCTTCGAACGACAAACTGAAGCGGTGCGATATCTAGTTCACCCGATTCAAGAACTTCTTGGAGCTCATTAAGACTGAGGTTCGTTCCATCCACATCTTGGAAGACAAATTCCTTCTGAATCTGGATCTGACCGTTATATTGAAGTTCAAATGTTCCGTTATTTCCTAGCTTATTTACAACGATATTATCGCCTGCAGCTCTGGTCGGATCTGGAGTAATAGTCTGTGTGCTCACCCAGGCATCGGAACCTGTCTCATTTTTCGTTTTGTTCACGACACGGTTACCGTCAATGTTCTGATAGAAAGGATTCGCAGTGCTTGGTTCAAAAGTCGCAAATGAATCATTTTCAACTGTTGGCGTTGACCAATCATTAGACCAAAACTGTGTTGGGACACTTTCTGGAGACTGACTGAAGGCTTCTAAAAGACGGGGCTCATCTAAAGCTACATCAAATTTGACTTGTATCGGCGCTTCGTCCCCCGATATGATAACATTCCCATTGTTTTCGTTAACTGTACGCATCGGTAAGAGTTCGCTTGGAATCCCCCAATGTACAAACTGGTCAGCTTCCAGAAGTTTTCGTGTTCCCGTTTCTCCGATACCATAGTCTGTCTCCACGTTTACATCTGCCAGAGCTGTGCTTACGCTAAAGAAGAGACGGCTGATACTCTCTTGACTACCAGTTACTTCACTATTTATCATTGCCTCTTGGAAAGGATATACTTCCACCTTTAAGGCAGCGTTTCCAGGATTTGTTATCCCCACATAGTGCCCATAGTTGTCAGCGTAGTAAGTGAAACGGCCATTGCCAAAGCTATTAAGGATAGCAGTAACTTCAGGTCCTTCAGGAAGCAGAGCTACTCCAGTAGAGCCGCCTTGACCTCGGACATAGTCAGCCAAAGTTCGGTTGAAATCGCTTGGTCTACTTTGTGAAGGCGTAAAGCTTCCTTTATCTGCAAATCTGATACTCTTCAAAGCAGTAAAGCTCATGTAATCTCCGAGAACATCGGAGAAGTCAAGAGAGCCAGAACCTAGGTCGCCCTCGCCCCCTATATCAACGATAGGTTTATTACTTGATTCTTGAATGCTGCTCGTGATTTGTTGAAAGGCTGCTCGCAGCTCCTCAATATTGCTCGCCTCAAAAAAGTTATCGGCATAGGCTATGTCAGCTGGCGCTGCTAGACTTGCAGTTGTATTCGCAATATTTACCGTACTTGCAGGAACATTCCATTGGTAATTGCCAAAGCCAGCGCGATACTGCGCTAAGAAGTTACCCGTTGCACCGTTAGTAAAGTTATTCAGTAGGGTTGTCATTGACGGCGCTGTTACAGTCGGGCCTGGAAGGTATGAAGAATTATTCCCTAAGAAGCTGTGACGAATGTTGGGGAGGATCTTATCTGTATTGGTCGGAGTCGGATTTAGAGTTGCAGTGATAAGCTCCCTTTGTGATTCTGTGGGTTGAACACCTGTAGAGATTGTGAAGAAACCAACACCAGCCTCTGGTTGTCCTTCATCGCCAGCAACATTCCCATTTGGGAAATAAGAAGCAGAAACTGTCGTTTTTCTATAAGCTGCTGTCAGAGCTGTCATCACGGCAAGACCTTGCTCACCGTAAGAGCCATCGCCATAAAATGGACCTTGACCTGGCGTTGCAACATTATCTATACGATTACCATTTGGACCTAGAACGACAGGGGCAGAAGAATCAAAAGCATAGTCCGGACGCCCCATAGTCGGCTCACCGTCAGTAAGCAATATCATATTGGGCCGGCGTGTAACTTCAGCTTCTTCTGGCAATACTTGCCCATCAGCATCAGTTACAGGAACATTAACCTGTTTATCTGTAGCAGTTTCTAGGATACGCGCAGATTCACGAATCCCCCACTGTGTTGGTGTTGAACCTACTACTTGGATAGAGTTAGCAACAGGATTAGTACCTCCTTGTCCTGCTGAAGCATTAACATTAACCGTATCTCCACTAGAGCCTAAGGTAAAGAAGTTTCCACTGGCATTGGGTACATAACGTCCCAGTTCTAAAACCTTTTCGACACGGGCATAACCACCCGAACGGCCGCCATAAGCAACTACAGCTACACGGTTAAGCGGGTTCGCATCTTGTAAAATACCTATCGCTTCGTTCAGAGCATCCACTAGCAGTGCGATACGTGAACGGCCAGCTCCTGGATCTATTTTGGTCATCGAACCAGAAACGTCAATAGTAAAGACGGTGTCTGCGGGAATCTGATAACCTTCCCGTGTTGGCACACTTTGTGACAGGGCTGAAAGTGTAACTTCAAAATCTGTTGGACCACCAAGCCGGTATACCGTTTTGTCTGTCCATACACGCCCATCATCTACCGTTGGAAGAGATGAAAAGACATTGGCTACATTATCTGTTGCAGGGTCAGCTGCCTTACTGCCTGGTACAACAGACCATGGATAAGTGGCTGTAGGCAATATAGAGTTCAAACCTAAGCCACGTGTTCTAGGTGCAGTATTTCCTCCTGTGGATGATGCTGTCTTTGCTGTTTCAGCCTTGTCTTCAGCTTCTTTTTCCGCTGCTTTTAAAGGTACTGTGAGAACCTGCTCACCCAAAGTGACCTGAATCTCACCATCTTTGATACTCTCTTTAACGATTTGTAATTTTAATGAGAAATTACCTGTACTTGCCTTCGTCAAACTCAGAGTGACTTTATTATCAGCAACCTTATAGGAGCTTTCGGGCAAATCAGCAAGAGTGTTCTCTTCCTCTGTAGGCACAGTATCAACACCAGACAAGGTGATTTCTGCTGTTTCAGCTTCTTTTCCTTGTCTTACTTCACCCTTCAGAAGGATAAATTCTGGTTTATCCGCATCATCTAACTCAGCCGCAGTTAAGTGGACTCTTGGTAAATGTTCGTCAAGGTCTAAGGTATCAGCTATAGCTCGAAGAGAGGAGGCAGGTAAAACTTGCATCACTAGTAAAGCCAACGCAGCTATATTCATTACTTTCAAAAGTAATTTACTCTTCATAAAACGGACTCCTTTATAGTTTCAATGTTCCAAGAATGTTTTTTACACATTCCTATCCTATTTTACGTTTTGCATAACTTAAGTTTAACATAAGTTTTGTTTTTGTCAAATTCTTTTCTTTATTTATACATTCGATAAATGAAAGTAATTGTGAAATTTTTCTGTCTTTTTTAATTGTGAAAAACTGAAAATAGTGATTTACGTTTCACAGGATTTGTTATAATTAAAGCCATGTATAAATCATTAATTTACGAGTCCTTTGGTCAGCCCCATCAAGTTTTAAAATTCCAAGAAAGACAGCAGCCCAGCTTACAAGATCAAGAACTCCTTGTAAAGATGCTCTATGCGCCTGTCAATCCTTCTGATCTCATCCCTATTACTGGTGCCTATGCGCATCGGATAAATTTACCTGCGTTTGCTGGTTATGAGGGGGTTGGTGTTGTTGTAGGAGTCGGTACAGGGCTGTCTGAGGAACTCATAGGTAAGCGTGTTTTACCTTTGGAGGGGGAAGGAACCTGGCAGACATTTGTCAAATGCCCCATGACTCATGCGTTTTTTGTCCCTGATCGCCTTGACTCTCTTTCTGCCAGCCAACTTTATATCAATCCGCTGACGGCTTGGATTCTGTGTACAGAAGTACTCGCATTAAGACCTGGACAAAAACTTGCTGTAAATGCTGCTGGTTCTTCCCTAGGTCAACTTTTTGCACAACTTTCACAGATACTGGGATTCGACCTTATCGCCATTACACGACATCCTGAGAAACACAAACTTTTAAAAGAACGTGGTGCCTACGAACTACGTACAGACTTGATAGGTTTACAAGTCGATGCGGCCATTGATTGCGTTGGTGGGCAAGCGGGGACAGATTTGGCTGCTTGTGTCCGACAGGGTGGAAAGTTTCAAGCAGTTGGTCTTCTTTCAGGAAGACAGGTTGATTGGGGCAAATTAGCAAAACTTCCTATAGAGGCTGGTATTTTTCATCTGCGCCATTGGAATGCTCAGCTTAGTCCAGAAGAATGGCAAGACAGGATGAAGCTCTTAGCAAAGCTCGTCATGGATGGTCGTCTACTCATCAATCAAGACCTTGAGTTTGTAGCATTTGAACAGCTTATCAAAACTCTCGAGCAAACACATAAAAAGAAACTTCTTATTAAATTTACATAAAAACGCCCAAGGAATTAAGAAAAGTTGTCATCATCTTCCTCAAAAAGCCGCCCTAACACACTCTCAAAAGAATTGTTGTGTAAATAACCTTCAATTCCTAGAAACATTCGCTAAATCTCAACTCAAAAAAGCCGTCTTGGGACAGCTTTTATAAACTTTACTGTGATTTATTTTTTAGCAATTACTGCCACAGAAATATAATAAACGCACAAAGGACTTGTGCGTTTATTTTCACTCTTTTACAAGAATTGTGCCATATGTTCAAGAACTTTTTCTTTTCCTAAAAGGGCAATGGTTTCAGGTAATTCTGGACCATGCATGCTACCAGAAGCAGCGATACGAATCGGCATCCAAAGATTTTTTCCTTTAACACCTGTTTCTTTTTGTGTTTCTTTAAAAAGTGGGAAGATGTTTTCGGCAGTAAAATCTTCCAATGCTGCGAGTTTTTCACGGAAAGTAGCCACTACGACTGGTGAAGTTTCTAAATCCATCATTTGGCGGGCTTCGTCTGTGAGTTCTGGGAATTCTCCAAAGAAGAGGTCTGTTAACTCCAGAATTTCTTCGGCGTATTTCATTTGTGGTTTGTAAAGTTTAACCAGTTCTTCCGCACGTGCATCAAAGCGCCCAGCTGCTTCAAGGAAAGGTTTTGTCAATTCGTATACAGGTTCAAACTCTGCATGCTTGATGTATTCGTTGTCCATCCACTCCAGTTTCTTTTGGTCAAAGGCTGCTGGAGATTTACTCAAACGTTTTTCATCAAAGAGTTTCACCAACTCCTGTGGGCTGAATTTTTCTTGCTCGCCCCCTGGGTTCCAGCCTAAGAGAGCGATAAAGTTGAAAATAGCCTCTGCCATGAAACCTTTGTTACGGTAATCTTCGATAAATTGAAGCGTGTTGGTATCACGTTTGGACAACTTTTTGCCTGTTTCAGAGTTAATAATCAATGTCATGTGACCAAAGACAGGTGCTTCCCATCCTAAAGCTTCATAAACCATCAACTGTTTCGGTGTATTCGCAATGTGGTCATCTCCACGAATAACGTGTGAAATTTGCATGTCATGATCGTCTACTACGACAGCAAAGTTGTAAGTTGGGTAGCCATCGCGTTTTTGAATAACCCAGTCACCACCGATGTTCCCACCTTCAAACTCGATATCGCCTTTAACCATATCTGTCCACTTGTAAACAGCGGTTTCATTTACAGAGAGGCGGACAACTGGTGTAATTCCTGCTGCTTTGCGTTCTGCAATATACGCTTCTTTCTCAGCTTCTGACATTCCCGCATACTCATTAACATAATGCGGCGCAATACCTGCTGCTTCTTGCGCTTCATGATCCGCTTCAAGCTCTTCAGGTGTTTTATAAGAATAGTAAGCTTTGCCTTCACTTAAAAGTTGATCAATATATTTTTGATACAGTTCCAAACGTTCTGACTGACGATAGTTTTCATGTGTTTCTGGGCTTTCATCCCAGTCAATCCCCAACCAACGCAAGTTTTCAAGTTGAGAACGTTCACCATCTTCTACATGACGCTCACGGTCAGTATCTTCAATGCGGATAAGGAAGTCACCACCATAGTGACGTGCAAAAAGATAGTTAAAAAGTGCAGTACGTGCATTACCGATGTGTAAGAGACCTGTTGGTGAGGGTGCATAACGCACACGAATATTATTAGACATAGTTTTCTCCTGTTCGTTTCAATCCCTTTTATTTTATCATATTCTGAGCAATGTTTCTAACAGTGAGTCATTATAAAATCATACTGTAATCAAAGAAACATTAGCTTCATTGACTCTGTGCTAATGCGCATGTTAAAATAAAGATATGACTAAAATTACATATGGCAAAGCAAAAATCACGGACATTGATGATGTGATGCATATCGAGGAGACCTCTTTCCCAGAAAATGAAGTCCTCTCACGCGCTTCAATGTTAGAACGCCTCCAAGTCATTCCTGAGCGATTCTTCGTTGCTCGAAATGAAGAAGGCAAGGTTGTCGGTATTCTTGTAGGACCAACTTCTGACAAGTGTTATCTGACAGACGATATGTTTGAGAAAACAGAAGCCAGTCGTCCAACAGACCGCTTTCAAATTATCGTCAGTCTCGCTGTAGATAGTGAATACCGTGATTTAGGTATCGCTACCTCCTTACTGGATTTGATGAAGGAAGCTGCAGCCGAAGAAAGTCGTCAAGGCATCAGCCTTACTTGTGTCGAAAATCTCATTCCTTACTACGAACATTATGGATTTGTTTCCAAGGGGATTTCTGACTCACAACTTGCGGGAGAAACCTGGTATAACATGGTTCTTCCCCTATAAAATAAAAAAGTGCTGCTTGTTGTTAAGCAGCGCTTTTCTTATCCATTAATTACTTCATCACTGTCCGTATAAACCATGTCGTATAAATCAGCTACAGGTTTACATGTCAGTTTACCATAAGCTGCATTAAGTCCTTCTTTGAGCCCCGGATTAGCTTTTAGTGCTTCTTTATAACCCTTGTTTGCTATAGACAAACCATTTGCCAGTGTCGCATTGTTTAAGGCTGCTGTTGAAGTAACAGGCACAGCTCCAGGCATGTTTCCTACACAATAGTGGATAACACCTTCTTCTTCAAAAACAGGGTTGTCATGATAAGTCACGTGAGAACTTTGACAAGTTCCACCTTGGTCAATCGCTACGTCGACAATGACAGCTCCTTTTTTCATCAGCGGCAAATGTTCACGACGAATAAGCTGTGGCGTTGCAGCCCCTGGGATAAGCGCAGCCCCAATCACTAAATCAGCCTTAGAAATCAACTCTTTTACTGCATGATCCGTACTGTAAACTGTGTTTACACGTCCTTCATATAGTTTATCCAGCTCTGTCAAAGCATCTAAGTTCACATCAACTGCTGTAACATTAGCATGCATTCCGACAGCCATAGCAACAGCATTACGTCCTACAACTCCTGCACCACCTAGAACAAGGACATTGGCAGGAAGAACTCCTGTTACACCCCCAAGCAAAATACCACGGCCGCCAAAAGGACGTTCCAGATACTTCGCACCTTCTTGAACGGACAAACGTCCAGCAATTTCAGACATTGGCTTAAGAGCTGGAAGTGCGCCGTTGCGATCACGAATTGTTTCATAGGCAATTGCAACAATTTTCTTATCCAAGACTGCCTTAGTCAAAGCTTTATCTGCTGCAAGATGGAAATAGGTATAAAATATTTGTCCCTCACGCATCAATGCGTATTCTGGCTCAAGCGGCTCTTTCACCTTAATAATCATGTCCGCAGTTGCATAAATCTCCTCTGCAGTCGGCAAGATTTTACAACCAACAGCTGTGTAGAGTTCATCCGGATATGAAGATCCCTCACCCGCTCCTTTTTGGATGTAAACATCATGTCCAGCAGCCACATAAGCAGCTGCAAACTCTGGTGCAAGTCCCACACGATATTCATGCTTCTTAATCTCTGTTGGAACACCTATTTTCATAAATTTATCCTCCATATAGATATATGCTCTGGGGGATATAGCCCCCTTTTTATTTGAAACCTTAGTTTAATAAAAGTAATTGTGTAACCACTTTCATAATTAGAATAACATTTATAAAGTTTTATTGCAACTATAAACTTATGAACATTTTTAGAGTTCCAAACAAAAAAAGAAGTCCGTAAACTTCAGTTAAAATCAATGATTCGGGCACCTTCTTTAAAATTTTCGTGCAGTAAAGAACGGATGCTGAGTTTAATAATCGCCATATTTGGCGCATTTTCATGAAGATTAAGTATATTACTTTCATGTTTGACAAGTTCTTTTGCAGCTATTCCCTGTACGATTTCTGCATGAATTTGGTTGGAAGACAGACGCTCACCTTTTTCCAAGCTATCAAACCAAGTTGTAAAGGAAACCTGAGGATTTTCTTTTATATCCTGAACCTTGTGGGCTTTCTTATCAGCCACCATATACCAGACATTTTCTTCATGAACAGATTGAACAAAGCTCATAATCGTCGTTGCTTGTCGCCCTTCTGATGTCTGACAGCTTAAAGCAAGGTAACCTGGTAAGGCCCCCAGAATACGGCGTACTTCTCCGCCTTCACCCTGGGAGCCAACGGTAGTTGCCTTTTTGTTACTTTTTAAAACAGTCAATAGAACCAAAGGCAAGGTCAACACACCATAAGAAACAAGCAGGGCAAAAGCAAAAGTTAAACTTTTATTTTCTAAGAAGTCCGAGCTCACAATGGCTATCAGAACAAGTGCCGCGAATAGATAAATGAAAAAAAGTTGTGCAAAGCGTTTAAAATACATATATCTTCCTTATTTTTCTTCCTTCAAATTATCACTTGCTTATTTAGAGTCAACCAGATCGGCAAAAATCATACGTCCTGCACTCGTTTGTAAAACTTTCGCTACCTCAACTAATACTTTCTTATCAATCATCTTAGCAGTATCTTCAATGACAATCATTGTCCCATCAGGAAGATAAGCCACGCCTTGTTGGCGTTCTGATCCTTCACGAATGATAGTCACTTCAACTTGTTCTCCTACAATAAGCTGTGTTTTTACTGCATTTGCTAGATCATTAATATTAAGGACAACTACACCTTGAATTTCTGCAACTTTATTGAGGTTAAAATCATTTGTGACTAGCTTTGCACCAATCTCGCTTGCATAACGCAATAACTTTGTATCAACCTCACGAACATCCTCGTAGTCTTTAGTAGAAATTTCAACATTGTCAAATTCTTTTAATGAATTAACCAGATCCAACCCGCGGCGCCCTTTAGCACGTTTAAGTGGATCAGCGCTATCTGAAATCAATTGTAATTCTAACAAAACAAAGTTAGGAACGATGACCTTATCGCTAATAAATCCCGTTTTAAGCACATCTAAAATTCGCCCATCAATGACTGAACTTGTATCCAGAAGCATCGAAGAACGAGAGGTTTGCTCTTTATCAGCCTCAGCGGACTTATCTGCTGGGGCTGTTTCTTTTCTTCTACGAAATACAATTTTAAAGATTTCGTCTCCCCGCTTATCAAAGACGGTGTAGCCCAGATAAAGTAAGCCAACAATCAAAACAAATGAAATAATGTTGCTCAGTACAGGTACCCCTAATAAAGACAAGGGGATTGTCAGTAGAACACCAACCATCAAACCTAAGATGGCACCAATAAAATTAAATACCATTTTTGAGAGATTAACTCTGGTTATTTTTTGATCTAACCTTTTCAAAGCCCTCATCAAGAAATTGGACATAAAAAATGAAAAAATAACAAAAATAATTGCTCCAATTAACCCATTTACAATTTCTTGATTAAAAGCATTGGCATCTTGACCAAAGAGATGCCAAACCCATGGAAGGATCGTGATGCCTATGGAGGCGCCCACAATACCCATCAGAATATGAATTATCCAACGACGCATAAGACTTCCTTTCTATTCTCTAGCCTTAATTTTTGATAAATATAAAGTTCTGTGTCAATTATATCACACATCATGATAAGATACTTGTTTATCTCTTTATGTAGTTAAAACTTTATAAAAAAGATCAAGTACAGTCCGAAAACCCCAAGAGTATTTAAGAAAACAAAAAATGCTAATTTTTACAATTAACATTTCAGACTGTAGACAAATAACCTCAAAATTTGAGGCTACTGAAAAACGACAAGATAATAAAATCTTATCGTTTTAGACTGTCGAATCTATTTCTTAACTTAATGACATTGTATCACCCCTAGGTCCTTTTTGTACTTATTTCTTATTTAGAAAATCTTTAATTAGTCCTGAAACTGATACAATCAGAATAACAACCAATAAAATATTTATGAGTAATTTACCAAAGCTTTCAACCCCAGTAAAAAATATAAAAACTAGTCCAACTATAGCTAAAGTTGTCATTGCTATTTGATATTTGCTTTCTTTCATTGCCATCCCACTCCCCATACAATAGCATCGCTTCCTACTACAGGGATAAATTGAGGGGAAGAATTAAATACAATTCCTCCAGGAATAAATTTTCCTACTGATAATCCTAAAATACCTAGCGCGGCTTGAACAGCTTTAGCAGGAACATAAACACCGGCTATAACTAATCCAGCACTGGCTGCATATTGAGTCTGTGCTTTATTTATACCAATACGAAGTCCCCACCAATAAACATGTAAATAAGTAGAACCATCATGATATTTCCCCATGGTCGATACTTGAATCTCTTTAGCTGTTTTTTCATCATTTGCAACAACTACAGAGTCCTCATTTTGAACTGTGTTTTCTTTAGGAGTAGAAGCAATGATTTTTTCAACGATACATTACTTGTGTCAACCCTTTTATTTAAAGCAGAAATTTCTTCTTCTGAAGCGTTGTTCGGGATTTTTGATTTATCAATTTCAAATTTTCCAGTTTTCTCATTCAAGCTTACAGCATTATCAAAACGATTAATAAAGTCATCGTTCACTTTCCCAGCTTCAACTGGTTTCACAGGTCCACTTTTTTCATCACTGACAGTATCCAAAGCTACTAATTTTTGGCTGTGTGGAGTATTATTAACTTGGGGGTTATAAATGCTTTCTTGATAATTTTGAGCAGTTGTATGTACATAAGCACCACTGCTAAGAAGTAACAACATTACACATGATAGTGTAATTTTAAATTTTTTCTTTTCCATAAAACTTTCTACTAGAAGTCTTTGTAATTAATCTGACAATGACAGCATTGCTAATTCCAGAAAATTCAAATTAATTAAAATAACCAATGCACAATCCGACTATAGACAAAGTTGATTTGGCTTTGTTTATAGCCAGACCAAAAAATGATAAAACTTTGACTTAATTATAATAAGACTTTCTCAACCACTCTTACATTAGGCTATAAGTTTACTTAAAATAAAAACTACAGAGGTAGGGCAGAACCCATGAAAGCCGTTCCTAGTATTTGGCTGTCTCTAAGATACGGAGTAATGTTTTTATTAAATGACTTGACTTCTGGACTTTGTGTTTTGCCAACAAATGTGATTTGAAGACGTCTCAATACATTAGATATAGGAGTGCCCTTTTCCATTAAGTTTATTGCAATAGAAACTTTTTCTTTTTCGAAATTAGTGCTATTAGTATTTCCAAGAATTCTTTTTAAATCCTTTAAAATTTCATCTTCCAAAATTTCTATTGTTTTTTTAACATTAATCCCCCCTTATCCATAGTTTTGAACTGCTTACATTGTATCGATGTGTAAGCGCTTTTTCAAGAGTGTGGTGAATGACAAAACATGACAAATTAGAATTTTTTATCTGCAGTTATTAAAAAAATTATGTTTTACTATTTTCTGGATATTTGTGTCATTCTGCTTAACATAAGCAACTTTATGAAGACTCTCCTTTTATTTTATCTAAGTAGTAGTTAAAATAAGTCTTTTGAATGGTGACTAAGGCCGAAACTTTATAAGTATTCCCGCTCTTCAATGGAGTTGGGGCACTGTCAATTTGGTGGATTGTTCCGGTTAGAATTTCTATTTTTGGAAGGATCTGTTGAATCGTAAAACGAACCTTTTGACCTGGCTTAATCCCAGAAATTTGACCGCTTGAATATAGGAAAAGAGATAGACTGGAGTCTTGTTTTTAAGATTGAGAAAAGAAAAATTCCGATTAAAATCAGTTTATTTTCACTACACAAGAAACAGCCTCAAAATTTGAGGCTGTTTGTCTGCAGTCTAATATTTTATTCTTCTCATTGAGATAGTTCTTTTAACCAAATACTTTTTTCAAACATTCAGACAGAGTTGTCACACCAACGACTTTTAAATTTTCTGGAATATCCACACCTGCTAGGCTATTCTTAGGTGCATAGACCTTTTGAAATCCCAATTTACTTGCCTCATTAAGTCGCTGCTCCATGCGTGTCACACGCCGTATCTCACCAGTCAAACCTATTTCTCCGATGAAACATTCACGCGCATCTGTCGGCGCTTCTTTATAGCTTGAAGCGATAGCTACTGCAACTGCCAAGTCAATTGCTGGTTCATCCAGTTTTACACCACCTGCTGATTTCAAATAAGCATCTTGCTGCTGCAAAAGAAAGCCTGCACGTTTTTCAAGTACGGCCATAATCAAGCTCACGCGGTTAAAGTCTAAACCAGAAGTTGTCCGTTTGGCATTACCAAACATGGTTGGTGTAGTTAGCGCTTGAATTTCAACTAGGATTGGACGTGTTCCCTCCAAAGCACAGACGATAGCAGAGCCTGTAGAGCCTTCTAAACGTTCTTCTAGGAAAACCTCACTCGGATTTGTCACTTCAACTAAGCCACTGCCCTGCATCTCAAAGATACCTATTTCATTGGTAGAACCAAAGCGATTTTTGACTGCTCGCAATATGCGAAACGTATTTTGACGTTCCCCTTCAAAATAGAGCACGGTATCTACCATATGCTCCAGCATACGTGGTCCTGCAAGCTGTCCTTCCTTTGTCACATGTCCTACGATAAAGGTCGCAATGTCATTAGTTTTTGCCAACTGCATAAGTTCTCCGGTCACTTCACGGACCTGACTTACGGAACCTTGTGTACTTTGAATTTCTGGTGTCATGATGGTTTGAATCGAGTCAACAATCAAAAAGTTTGGCTGCAAGCGCTCAACCTCGTTTCGGATACTTTGCATATTGGTTTCTGCATAAAGGTAAAAGTCAGTGTCAATATCACCTAAGCGCTCTGCACGCAGCTTAATCTGCTGGGCAGACTCTTCACCACTAACATAGAGCCCTCTTCCTCGAGAAGCAAGTTGCGTTGATACTTGGAGTAGAAGTGTGGACTTACCAATCCCGGGATCACCCCCAATAAGTACAAGACTGCCGGGAACAACGCCACCACCGAGCACTCTATTAAACTCCTCTAGGTCTGTCTCAACGCGTGGTGTGTCAAAAAGTTCAACTTGATCTAACTTCATGGGTTTTGAGCGTTCACCTGTAAGACTGATGCGCTGATTTTTAACTTCCTGCACTTCAACTTCTTCAACAAAGGAACCCCACGCCCCACAGTTTGGACAACGTCCTAGTTTTTTTACAGATTTATAGCCACATTCTTGACAGAGAAATGTTGATTTTTTCTTTGCTATTTTAATGTCCTCACTTCTATTTTTATAGACTTTTATTCATATTTTTGGTAAAATTATTAGTGCTTGATGATGCAGCCCATTCGTAAAGCAACAAGTTAGCCGCTGTAGCTCAGTCGGTAGAGTTAGAAGCAGCGCTTCTAATCGGCAGATAAAGATTTGCGAAAGCAAATCCTCCTCTGTTGCTCTCCGAGTGGGCGAAAGCAATAAGTCAGCCGCTGTAGCTCAGTCGGTAGAGCAACACCATGGTAAGGTGGAGGTCGATGGTTCGATTCCATTCAGTGGCATTATATATACTAGTTCAATCCTTATGGTTGAGCTTTTTATTTTAACTTTGTGCCGAATTTGTGTCTAATTTCTTTACTTTATGATACATACATTTTAACAAAGAACAACAAAAATAGCTTAAACTATTGTTCAAGCTTCAGACCGTAGACAAACAGCCTCAAAATCTGAGGCTGTTTTCTTGTATTCATAATGAAAAGTAATTTCAACTGTAATTCTCTCTTTTTTAGACCAAAAAGCAAGCTTTCTTGCTCCCTATTTTTTAGCACTTTCGCCAGTTTCTTCATATTCATGCTCGCAAAAGTCAGGGCTAGCTTTTTCTCCATCTGCCCCAGCCCAATTTCATTGGTATATCTCAAACCATGATATTCCTTCCCTGTGCCAAAGATCCGCTCGATGGTCTCTCTGCGCAAGAGATAGATGCTCTTAAAGAAGCCTAAACGCCTAATCTGCTCAACACCATCCAAATCATCCTGCCAAATATGCCGTGTGATAAGCTTGGTTTTATTGGCAGATTGGGTACAATCTGACAAGAGCGGACAAGACTGACAAATTTTCGCATTACTCTTATACTCATGATAGCCTAATTTATTAGTTGTAGAATAGTTTAGCCACTGACCTTGGGGGCAAGTATAGCCATCAAACTCACGGTCATATTTAAAATCTTTCTTCCTCAGCCCTGCTTTCTTGCCTTTGGGACGAGTATAAGGAAAAACAGGTGTAATCCCCTGTGTAATCAAGAGATATGCAAGGGCTGGCGTTTTATAACCAGCATCCATCACCATCATTTCTATCTGATATTTTGCTTCTAAAACATCAAAAAGTGACTTGAAAGCTCTTGAATCATGTTCATTACCTGGGTGCACAGTAAAACCCAAAACTCAGCTATTTTTATCACAAGCAACCTGTGCATTGTAGGCAAAAACGTGTTTGTGCTCTCCTTTTCTAAACCAGCCAGCTTCCGGGTCTGTTTTAGAAACTTTAATATTTTTAAGCTCAGTGTCGCTTCTTTCTAAGGGCTCTTTTTCGTGACGTTCACGCTCCATTTTGATTTCGGATTTGAGGGTGTCTGCGTAAAAGAGGGCTTCATTTGCGACTTCTTGGTTTTCATACTTATGGCTATTGGCATGGGCATTGATGTGGGTACCGTCTATGAAAACTACAGATTCATCCACTAATTCTGCCTGTCTCGCCTGTTCTAAAATACCATAGAAAATTTGTTCAAAAAGATCCGTATCTTTGAACCTGCGGGAATAAGATTGCCAAAGGTTGAAAAATGGGGGACATCATCTTCTAAGCTCAAGCCTAAAAACCAACGGTAAGCATTATTAACCTGAATCTGCTTGATGGTCTGGCGCATGGAACGTATGCCTTCAAGATATTGTAAAAGAGGCAATTTAATAAGTAGGACGGGGTCTAGAGATGGTCGACCACTGTCATCGCTATAAAGCGGCGCAACCAAATCATAAATGAAATCAAAATCAATGTCGCGTAGATAATGGTCTTGCGGGACCAGCTCGTCTAAAGTGTAGAAGCCGTATTGATTGCGGGGGAAGTCTTTGTTTTGTTTTTTGAACATAAGCAGCTCCTGTATCCGTTTTCTTTTAGTCCATTATAGCATTGAAGAAACAAAAAAGACAAGGTCTCTTGACTTTGTCTACAGTCTGAGACAGTTTCCTGTCTCTTTTGTTCTTGTTTTTTCGCAAGTGTCCCAAGCTCAAAAAAGCTCCGCTAGCAATTTCATTGAGAGTATTTCATGCTTGATTTCATGGAGATTTTTTACTTATTTTTATTGATTAGTTTTTTTATAAAATAGACAACAAAAACAATAAGGGCTATAAATGTAATAAAAACTATACTCATCATAGTCATATTGTACCTCCTTTCATATTAACAATTTGTAATTGTGATTAATTATTTGTAATTACAAGTTTGTTAGAACTATTGATAGTGGCACGTACCCATCCTGTCCAAGATAGAACATCCCAAATTGGAGTTGTTGCTTCAAAATGAGCCGTTGCTCGTTTGCTATTCTCAACTCTTAGACTAGATGACTTGATAGCGATACCAATAATCGTGTAATTTAAATTGTTGGCTGATGTTATTTTATTGTTTTTCACGTTTATATAAAATGTTACGTGCCAATTTAAACCCCAAGCGCTAACTTTATGTGAACCGTTTGATATACGTAATAAAGGATTTGATGCAGTTTCAACCTTGAAATTTGTTACATTTCCTTGGTCATCTACGATAGTTTTTGTATCTCCATTGAGTGATAAGTTTGACAAATCAAATTCTGCGGAAACACTAGAAGGTTTCTGGATAGCAGATACACTATATTGATCATTGTCATCAGCAAAAGCTACTGTTGAAGGTGCAATAGCTCCAGACAACATTGATAACATTGCACTTGAGAGAATGATTTTTTTCTTTAATTTTTTCATAATAAATCTTAAAATTCCTTTTATTATAGTTAACTATCATATTTCGACAATATTTTCCATGAATGCTTGACGACGCTTTCCCAATGTTAGAATAGCACTTTCATCCATGTATTACAACATTTTTTAAGATGGAAAAATACCATAATTTGAAATTTATTATCATGGTTTTATTTCCCAACTTCCACAGTTATTTCGACTTTAAAAACTGTAGACTCTCTATTTTAGAACGCTAAAAGTATATATAATGCCTCAGATTTCTGTTGCATAACATTTATTATCTTATATAAATGTATATATTATAAATCCATTAGCACTTTATTTTTATAAAAAGGGCTAAGCCTTGTATAGCCATCTGCCAAATAAAAGATAAAGCCCGTATACAAACCCTATGTGAGCTTGGTACCATTCGATTTAGAACGATTTTACTGTGGTTTTCATGACTTTAAAGATATTCCTCATTTCATGCAAAACTCTCACTTTCTCTTTTAGAGTAATCTTAGGTGTTTCTTCTACTCAGACTTACAAATTGTTTGCCACTTCTCCGATAATTTATCCCTCGCAAAAAATAAGAAACTGAGGCAAAAACCGAAAAAATGCTCAAGATGGCATTTCTCTATGCCATCTTGAGCATTTTTTCTTTCTGCATTTTAGATAAGTTTGAGCTTTTATCTTCGTCGTCTCAGACTCATCATTCTTTTACGTAAGGTAACGGAGCAAAGACAAGACGACCGATAGGGTCACCAAAACAACAATAATGGTATAAAAAATTGGTCTCCGATTAACTTCAGGCTCGTGCTGCTCAAGTCTTGCCTTATCAATTCGTTCTTCGATATCTTTATCAAGCAATTCATTTTTACGAGTCATTTAGTAACCTCCTAATATCTGATGATAATCCTCTGGCGTTGACTGTCCAGCATCGGAACGTTGTTTTGTAACTGCACGTGGCAAATCTTGACACTGCCGTAAAAAGTCAACCATTTGTTCAGGCTCTTGCGCTTTAAAAATATAATCTGGTGACATAAACTGCCGTTGATGAACGGTATTATCAAATCCTAAAATGAGAAGATCTGACTCATAGGCACGACGACTGGCTGATAAAATCTCTCCCCCATGATTGATGTCAAGGTAGACATCACATGCTTCAAAGAGCTGGTCAACCATTTTCTGAGAGACGTTTGGGTAGAGGGTCACTTGCTGAAAACTCTCATAATCAATGAGGTGTTGAGACATTTCTGTCAATGCTGCAATATGAATATGATAATCCTGCAAGTTTCGGAGTAAATTATCCAATCCCTCAATCTGGTCCGAATTTGTTAAAATCAGAGCTTGCTTACGATTGTGATTTGTACGTATGTTGGGATAAATATATCCAAGATATGCAATTTTCTCCGCTTCCTCTGCACTTGCCAAACGAAGTAATTTCTCATAAACTGTTTTTTGTTGGACAACTACACGTTTAGTCCGCCCAGCATTTCCTTCAAGGATGAGTTTCATATTTCCTGGAATAGCCTCACCTACATCCTCCTGCCAAAATAAGGTATCCACTCCTTCACCTTGATAATAATAGGAAGCTAAAAACGGTAATCCGAGTGAATTATACCAAATATTTGAGAGGTTATACCCTGCCTCTGCCAGATAAAACAGGATAAAATCCACCAGCCTTGTAAAATGATAGTCTTTGCCTTGCCAACTCAGTAGAACATCCCCTGTTACAAGATTATGACTGATCACCTCATGCCCTTGTTTCGTAAAATATTTTTTGAGAACAACTTGCTGATTTCCATCAAAGTAAGTCTTTGCAAAGCACCAGCCGTATTGGTTGTAGTGGTCGGTTACATACACCTTTCCATCCAAAGTCAACCAATCTACCTGCTTTATCAGACGTAAGTAGAGTGGCATATGATAATGAATGGTCGCTTTCTTAACGCCGTAACTCCATACCTCACCTTCTGTATTATTTCCTGTAATTTGCCAGCCTTCAGGAACAGTGAGTTGGTTAAAGTAAAGAGCTTTACCAGTATCAGAAGTAGCATTACAAAAATAGCGATAAGGGGAAGTGATGTCCTCAGGCAGATTGCCTTCGTCATTAAGAACGATTGTCTCACCCATGATTCCCGCTGCTTGCAGAGAATAATGTAAATCCAAGGCTTCTTGGTTCAACCAGTCATATATTCTAATCATATAAAACCTCCTTGATAAAGTCTTGCCACTGTTTAGCTACTTCGTGTGCCAAAAAAGCCTGTGCTTTTTGGTAAGAATGGGCATGTGCCTTATCTGCATCCATTGTTTGAAAGTATTGAACAATAGCATCAGCAAAAACTTGTGCCATATGCTGGCTATTATCAGGTTCTTGGCGTTCTAAGAGCAGACCATTCACCCCATGACGGATAAAGGTCTGGTTGCCATAAGGTACATCTAAACCAATCAAAGGCAGACCCGAACCTACTGCTTCAAGAAGAGTTAAACCAAATCCTTCACTGGTGGAGGCCGTCAAGTATAAAGCATAATCTTTATAGATTTCTGTCAAGTTCTGATGACCTTTCAGCTGAATATAGTCCTGAGCATGAGCATCAGAAATAAGCTTTGTGAGTTTATTGCGTTCCCCTCCTTCACCATAGATGTCAAATGTCAACTGTGGCAAAGATTTTTTCGCCAAGATAACAGCTTGTAAAAGCCAATCAATATGCTTTTCTGAAGCCAAACGTGAACTTGTCATCATGCGATAAGGCACACGCTGACTTTCTGGGTAGCGTAACTTATCCAAGCTCCCTACAGGGATAGCATAAATTTTTGGTCGGTGAGTTGTATAATGTTGGAACTGCTCATCCAAGAGTTCCTTTTGGACTTGGGTTGAGGCGATGAAGGCATCGACTTTATCAGCATTTGTAAACTGATATTCGTAATAATTATTCCACAGAATATTATCCTCTTCATCTGCTTTTGCATTGTAATGCTCTGCATGGATAACCACAGCTAGAGCAGCCTGCCCCTTATGGTCAAATACAGCCTGTCCAATACCTGTTGCACGATCAAGTAAAATCATATCTTTTCTTGTTAACGCCAAACAGTCTAACAAATATCCTACTAACTCTTCCTTGCCATAGCACCACTTGTTTTCAAACTTGAAGATGCTCATCTCAGGCTCACAATATTCTTCATAGGCGACACTCCCATCCTCATTGAAAAAGGAGCGCTGAATGAGTTGCGGTTTTTGATCTTTGGGCATGTAATATTCCGTAAAAATCTTTACATAACTATAGTAATCCTTACGTACTAAATTACCTTTTGATACGTATTCTACACGTTGAACATAGTTGTCCTCAGGCCCGCATAGGGAAACGTTAGCGTAGAAATCCTCGTTAAAGTGATAGCGCCATAAATTTCCAGCTTTATCAATAGACTGAACAGGTAGAGTGAAACTGTTCTCAAGTTCTGATAGGGGATAACTTGTTGGAGCAATTTTAATATCTGTAAAATAGCTGTATAGCCAAATAATCTCGTCATCACTAAAGCCGATATTTGCAGTCAAATGTTCCAAATTTTCATGTTGAAACATGTCTGTAAAGATGAATTTGGCAGGAATCCCCAAGTCGCGAAACACACTCGCGCGGTAAGCTTGGGCATACTCAACTCCACTACTTGCCCAGCCTATTCCTAAATTAATGTTATAAATTGTCATCTTAAACTTCCTTATACAAAATAAATTGAATAGCCCGTATTGCCATCGCTTTCGATGGTACTTAACATAACATTACGTAGCACTGTTTCTTTCACAGCTTGACACATGCGGTCATAAGATCGCAGAGATTCTTGATAATACTCTGTCATGGTACTCCTTTGGGCTGCTTGCCGGAGCGATACAAAATTTTTCAGCTGCTGCAAATTGTCCACCTGCTCCAACCAGCAAGCGTCAATAGCATGTAAAATCGAAAGGCGTAAAAATTCAGATTTTTTCTCCTCAGTCTGTAATCTTTCAGCTTTTCGACTCATCTCTGAGTAATACAGACTTTTTAGATAACGCTTCACAGCTACCTGATTGTCAATAGAAACAGGAAGTGAAGCTTCCTGAAATTGATAGCTAAAATTATCTAAAATATAGCGGCGTAAGGAGCGTTCTGTTAGACCAGAATTTGATGCCAAATACTGTGAAATCACTTCGTCCACAATATGGTCAACTTTTTGAGATAAGTTTTTCTCGTCATAAATCAACTCATCACGTAATGCATAGATTTTTTGACGTTGAACACGTAAACTTTCATCAAATTTAATGGTCGATTGACGTGCCAAAACTGAACGGTCTTCACTCTTTGCTTGCGCTTGCTTTAAGATACGTTGATGTCTTCTCTGATGCAAAGGCTGCCCATAGTCGCTGCGTTGGTGATGATTATTTTTTTCAAAATATCGTGTTGCCCATTTGCCACCGTATTGCTGTACTAGCTCATCCTCTAACGAAACGAAAAATTGACTCAAGCCAGGATCACCCTGGCGCCCTGCACGCCCTCGCAACTGCCAATCAATACGACTGTTAGGCATCCGTTCTGTACCAATAACGGCCAAGCCGCCAAGTTCCGCAACGCCTTCACCCAGCTTGATATCTGTTCCACGACCGGCTAGGGATGTGGCGATTGTCACTGTTCCTTTTTGCCCCGCTTCTTTAATAATCAGGGCTTCTTTAGCAACATTTTTCGCTGTCAAGACACTATGAACAATACCTTCTTGCAATAGCATGCGGGAATAGATTTCAGCAATATCCACTGTACCAGAAATCAAAAGAACGGGCTGCCCTTTAGCATGCAGCTTTTTTACATATGTCAAAGTCGCTGCCAGTTTCTCAGGTAAAGTCACATAAATCTGATCTGGAAAGTCTTGACGAATCACGGGCTTATGGGTTGGGATAACGATGACAGATACACGATAAGTGCTGATAAGTTCATCTTCTGCAATTTTTCCTGTTCCTGTCATTCCAGATAACTTGGGAAACATATTAAATAAACTTTGATAAGTCACTGAAGCTACTGAACGAGAGTCTTTTGTTTTCTTGACCCCCTCTTTAGTTTCAATTGCTTGATGAATCCCTGACTGAAGACGAGTCCCTTCTAAGATGCGCCCTGTACGGTTATCCAAAAGTTTGACCTCATTATCCACCACAACATAATCCACATCTTTTTTATATAAATGGTGAGCGCGAAGCGCTAGATTAATGTGCCTGTTCAATTCAAAATAGCTACTGTCATAGAGATTTGGGATATTAAAATAGTTTTCTGCATAATGTCCACCCTTAACTGTCAAATAAACAGCCTTATCTTCTCTGTTAAAATGATATTCTTCCTCTTCATGCAATGTCAGCACAAACTGGTTGCACACATCATAGAGATTAGATTGAACGCGCGGAACTCCTGAGATAATCAAAGGTGTCTGAGCACTGTCGAGCAATACCGCATCTGCCTCATCCACAATAACATAATGGAAGGGTCTGAGAAACTTACCTTTTTTATCGCCTGCAAGATTATCAGCGAGATAGTCGAAGCCCAGTGCTGTACTGGTTGTATAAGTAATATCTGATGCATAAATTTCTCTTTTTCGTTTGGCATCAACCTCTTCGTCTTCTTCATAAACACCTACACCTACCTTCAAGTCCATGAATGAAAAGACTGGCGACATCTCCATTGCATCTCGTTTAGCGAGATAGTCATTTGTCGTAACGAGTATGGCTCCCTTCTCTTCCAAAGCATTAAGATAAAGAGGTAAAGTCGCCGTTAGAGTTTTACCCTCACCCGTTTTCATCTCAATGATATAGCCAAAATGCAAGGCCAAGCCGCCTAGAACTTGAACATCATATGGAAAGAGACCCAAAATTCTTTTGTCTGCCTCACGCATCGCTGCGAAAGCCTCCACAAGTATATGATCCAACGTTTCTCCAGATTGTAAACGCTCTTTAAATTCAGCTGTTTTTGCTGACAATTCAGCATCAGTCAAGGCACTCATCTCATCAGCTCGGGCATTAATTTTTTTCAAAATACGGCGAAGTCGGCGAAGTTTTAGGGCATTCATTACCCCTCTTCTTTCTTTTGGCGACATAGTCACTCCTCTTCTATATTTCTGATAAGAGGGGCTACAAGGGCGAGCTCCTCTGGTAATTTATCTGATAAATAGCCTCTTGTCTTCATCGCATAGCTTGTAACGTTATGCTGCGGCTCTGTCAAAAATAAGCTAAGATGATTAAAAGTCAAATCGCTGCATCCCGCACTGAACAAAGAAATATGATAAGTAAATGTTTCCTCTGGACAAGTGAACTGTCCCACTTTCTCACGTTGGATATAAGACCAGATGACTTCATTTTGTCGATTGTAAAAATCAACTTGGAGATAGGCTCTATCAGCCGGGACCGTTTCAAAGGCAGCAGACAGTTCGTAAGCACGATTGGGGATCAGGAGAGGAAGCTCTGGCGAGCGACGATCCCCTTGATAGTTGGTCCGTGAGTCAAATTTCAGCAAAGGTTTTCCAGAAGCCAGAAGAGGATTGTGGTAATGAAGTGTTTTTCCTGCTATCTGTAGTTGAGTTCCGTAAAGGTAAACATGACCCTTATGGACTTCTGTCCATGTGATTGTTTTTACTAATTGTTTTGTCATCTTCCCCTCCTTTCATACCCCTCCCCAAGAAGATCAACATATTGTTTCATAAACCACTTCTTGATGGAGTGACTATTGTCATTGTGACGTCCCTCATAGCCTTTAGCATAAATATGGACATTCCTTTGGGAAAGGTGATGGATAAGCCTTTCAGTCGCTGAACGGTCATAGTCATCTTGCTCCATATAAGCAATTGCAAAATGTGTATCGGAAAAATCAGAAGTTGTAAACTTCTCCCAAAATTTCTTGTTAAGATTGTCAATATTTGCAGGTGAAGTGCCACCCGTTGCGTTCAAAAGGACATCAGCACTGGTTTCAAACTCATCGGGACGGAGCAGTTTCATTCCTTTAACCGTATCACCAAGATTAGTAAAAGGTTTGCCAACAACAACTGCGTAGGGATTAAAATGTGCAGCATAGTACAGGGCACCGTAAGTTCCCATTGATAAGCCTGAAAGAATCAAATCAGAGGACGAAAAACCTAGATAGTCCAAAGCCTCTTGAATAGCAGCCACAATTGTTTGCTCAAGCTCAGGTGTACCAATGTAGAAACCGCCTCCTTCAAGACGTGGATCACCTATCAACATAAACGGTGTCTTGAGAGATTTCATGATACCATAACCCTCAAAACCTTCTGCCGATCTATATCCTGAAAAATAAACAGTCAGTGGTGGCTTCATATCCCCAGGATTGAAGTAAGTAATAACCTCTTGACGCTTACCATCACTGTGACGTTCCCCACCCAAAACAAAGCGGCCCAGGCCAATACGTGAATAGCGCCAATGCAGAGGGCCAAAAGTAACCTCTCCTTCCCCCTTTGCATAGATCGAAACCGTATAAAAACTTATTTTTTCGTTCTCTACAGGAATAACGTAGGGTTCTTGCATGTCGGCTTCTGTCAATATTATCGGTGCCTGCAAGTCATATAAACTCCCCGCACGAATCGGAAAGATACGAAGTTGTAGGTCACAAGTACCTGATTTTTTGACATATTCTTGCCAAATTTCTAAGGCAACGGGGAAGGTACTGAGATTGTAGCGGAAGGTAAACAGCTGCTCAAAGTTCTCACCAAAGTAACCTGAGGCTGTCATACCTACATGTCCATCGAAGTGGATATTCCCTTGAAAATTTGGATTCACATCTATATCAGGAATTTTTAACTTGGCACCATATTGGCTGTCAAACAGAACCTGTGAGAGATACTTTATTTTTTGCGAAATGTCGCCATCAATCGGTAATTCACGCAAGCATTTTCTGCGAAATATCCCCGTTGGACTCATGTCTCTTATGAAAAGCCCTTTATCATGATACAAACCATAAGCCTCAATCGTAGAATCCAGTGGTTCAAGAAGCGACTCATCAATAGTTTCTGTGAGGAGAATGGCGTTAAAACGAATACGGATTTTTGGCTCATCCCTCTCCTCCGATGCTACCATTATTTTAGCACGTTCAGCTTGTTTAAGTGCTTCTAAAAAGGAAACAATCTCATTTGGGCGACAAAAATGCCACTGCATGTCTTGAGGTAAAGCATCAACTTGCTCCGCCCAATTATTGTTACCAATCTGTAAGACTGTAATCATCTTTTCACTCCTTTTCTAGCAATGATTGCCACTGTGCTAATATTTTACCACTTGTATAGTCAGACATCTTAGAAACTGCATACACAAGAGCTTTGTTCCAGTTTGTCAAACCATCAAAGTAATAATCCAGCGCCTTGTGCAGCTCTTGTGACGAAGAAATAACCCAGCCATTTTTTTGATGATCGACATAATCTGTTTCTACTCTATTGATCTGAGGAACGCCTGCACTAATACTTGCTATCTGTGTGTACAAGTCAGGAAATTCTCCCAAATCAATCACCAGACGAGCACTGTCTAAAGCTGTAATGATATGATTTTCATTGCTAAAATATTCAAAACTAATACGCTGAAGTTCCTCTACTTCCTCATCAACATGATTCTCGCTAAAGTCCTCAGCCTCTCCATAGAAAAGGCAACGATCATATCGCTCATTTATCAACTGTTCAACCCAGCTTTGAAGATTTTTCAAATCATAATCTGAGCGAAAAGTGATGAGCCTAAGTTGGACAGACTCACAAACGGCCATTTTATCTAAAATGGGCAGTATATATTTCCTAAGAATGTCATCACTAATCGTATCGATATAAAAGTAAATAATGAGTTCTTTCATAAGTTGACTATGTCCCAACCTCAAACGGGTATCAAAGGGAGAAATCTGTGTTACTTTCTTATCAGTTAAACCGACTTCCTCTAAACGCCGATTCAGATGTGACAGTGTCGTCTTGGTATCTGTTACCATAAGATCCGCTGCTGATGCCACTTCCAAAAAGGTGGAAGATGCAAGATTATAACGCTCTCCAAAGAAGGACAGCACCTTTGTTTGTTTTTCAAAAAGAGAAAGCAAGAGATGATTATGTTGCTCATGTGATGCAATCACCAAAGTATCATCATCATTAAAGTACTGACGACGTAAAAGAGAGAGACGTTCAATAATCAGTGCTTCCCAACTGTCATAAGTCAGTTGCCTAAACATATGGTCCGATACAGGGTTAATAATAATTTTTGACTGTTCGCCAAAAACTTCTCGCACTTGCCAAACTCCTCTGGGATTAAGATAGTCTTGGTATTGAACCTGGCCATTTGCATCATAATAAATCAAACTGGACAAGAAACCTCTATCATCAAAGACATAGGTTTTATCTGTATGCCCCTCCTTCTGATAATCAATTTGCATAAGATTACCATTTTCAGCGAAATGAATATAGGCCAGCGGAGCATCTTCCAGCATTGCTACAAGAGCAAAAGGACTGTGATGAAAAGCTGTCCCTTGTGGCCAATCAAGGTCTTTAAACGAGATAGGATTGGTGTGCATACTTTTGATATTCTGGATATCATCAAAGAATGACCAATATGAGCTTGTTAATAAACCTTGCTTATGCAAATAATAGCGCAGTTGAGGACTGTAGTTTAAGATTAATAACTGGCTTGGTTCCTGGACTTGTTCGAACATCTTGATATGATTGACAGTATCGTCAAATTGCATCCTCTCAAAGACTCGAAACCAAAAGGAGGTCGTATCATACCAGATGCGTCCTTGACCATACCATGCTGGAACAAAATAGTACATGCAAAACTCCTAGATAATATTTTTATAATTTTTCCAATTCTGTAACATGTTGACTTGTTCAATAATACCTAGCATTAAGGTTGACACGATATAGGCGTTACTCACAAGTAAGGCAATGCTGATATTGTCACTGTTTCCCTGTTGTGTCAGCACCACAACAGCTAAAGGGCAAGCACCCAAAAGCAGTACCATCCACGCCCCAAATTGAGCCAGTAGATTGACTTTAGACTGTATAAAACGTCTCGTTTCATCGCCAGGTCGCACAAAATCAATGTAATCACCATTTTGGCGCATCCCTTTAGCAATATCGTAAGCGTCATAGTTATAATAAGCAAACCCAATAGCGAGTATATAAAGAATAACAGCATAGATTCCTACACCTAAGGGCTTGGAGATACCGATTTGCGTCACCAGACTTATAATCGTGGGATTATTCGGAAAAATAGATAACAAACCGCTCAAAATAAAGGGGGGTAACATCATCAGCGTCATTCCATACATGAAAGGCAGCGCACCTGCTGGTGTAACACGAATAGGCAGGTAGCTTTCTTTATTATATGCATTATTTATGCCAATGCGTCGTATAGGAATACGGTACTCCGCACGGTAAAGCACTACTGTTAGCAAAACCAGTAAAAAATAGGTGCTTAAGAAAATGAGTAAAGAAAGCATCAAACCAAGAGATGAAAACTGGTTTTCAGAGAAATACGCGCCTATGTTGTCCTTAAAAGCAAGTGCCATATTGACAAGAATGATAAGCATCATCCCACCTAGACCTTTCTGTGCATTAAGATTTCCCAACCAGATCAATACAAAACTTCCTGCTGTCATGATAAGCATTGTGAAAAGTCGCAAGGTAGATTCTTGAGCAGTATCTAGAGCTAATCTATTATAACTGGAAGCAGCTGTTAATCCAAAACTCTGAATGAGAGCAATTCCAAGCGTTAAAAATAGGCGATAACGGTTGAGTTGTTTACTGGTTGCATTTTTGAAATACCCCATCATCGTGATAAAACGCCAAATAATCATGGCTGTCATCCAAGGACTTAAACCAAGTGAAAATAAGTTGATACTACTGAGTTGCGCTCCTGTTACTGAGGCCACATTATTAAGCAGCTGTATATCAACTATCTTGGCCAAAGCTTCAGTATTTAGGATTACAGTTGGCACTGGAATTTGTTGTCCAAACATATAGACCAACACGATAACCAAGCTCCATAGAAGTTTTGGAAAAATCAAGGCGCTACGCCATTTTTTTTGTAGTTTGAGAAACATAATTTTCTTATTTCCTTATTTATTTCTTGCGAATCATCTTTTTATCGCTTATTTCATATAAGCATTTATCAAGCCCTGTTATAACACAGAAGTAGCCATCCCTTATAGAATGACTACTTTATGCTGACACTAAGATTACTTCTTATTAATTTTCATCTGATTTTTTCCGTTTTCTTCCAGCCAAAAGTCCTGTCAAGAATAGACCAACAGCTGACAACGCACCTGTACTTGCACCCTCACCAGTATTTGGCAAACGACGTGAAAGTTCGGAATTTAACTCAGATGCTGCTTCGGAAGCAGCTTCGCTTACTGATTCTGATACGGATTCTGAAACTGATTCGCTTACTGA
>NZ_DKXK01000068.1:0-7855 GCF_002492185.1 Lactococcus sp. UBA7128 | reverse complement strand
AGGGGACTTATTTATATGTTTTTAGAAGGAAAAAAAATTGTCGTTATGGGTGTAGCAAACAACAAGTCTATTGCTTGGGGCTGTGCTAAAGCTATGAAAGATCAAGGGGCAACGTTGATCTACACTTATCAAAATGAACGTATGGAAAAGCAGCTTACAAAGCTTGCTGAACCAGAAGATTTACTTATCGAGTGTGATGTTGCATCTGACGAATCCATTCATCAGGCATTTTTAACGATTGAAAGTCGTGTTGGTAAAATAGATGGTTTGGTGCATGCCATCGCTTACTCTAAAAAAGAAGAACTTGATGGTAATGTATCGGATATTTCACGTGACGGCTATGCGCTTGCACAAGATATCTCTGCTTACTCATTGCTTGCTGTAGCAAAAGCAGCAAAACCTTTACTCAATGAAGGGTCTGGTATTGTTACTTTAAGCTACATGGGTTCTGTTCGGGCTATTCCTAACTACAATGTTATGGGAATTGCTAAGGCAGCATTGGAATCAGCAGTGCGTTACTTGGCGGCAGAAATGGCACATGTTGGCGTACATGTCAATGCTATATCAGCTGGAGCTATCAAGACACTTGCAGTTTCAGGGGTTGCTGGCTATAAAGACTTGATTAAAGAGTCAAATAGTCGTACAGCTGATGGCAAAGGTGTTACTATTGAGGAGGTGGGGCAGACAGCCGCCTTCCTTGTCAGTCCATTGGCCACAGGAGTTATTGGTGATATTATTTATGTAGACAAGGGTGTACATTTGACTTAAAGCAATCAAAAAAGTCCAGTAGAGTTTATTACGCTACTGGACTTTTTCGATTTCTCTTCTTCTGAGGTGGTTCCTCATGAAAGCTAAACTCTAGTTAGAATTTGTGTTTTTCGCTGAGGAACTAAAGGAGGCTTACACAACTTGGTAACTGATTTCATCATATCTCGAACTCAGATGTCCAAATTTTTAACACTCTATGTCCTTTATTTTCAATAGCAAAAGGAGCTAACATAAGCTGCTCCTCTTTTTATACTTTTATTTACGTTTTTGCTTACCGCTATTACGTCCTTTATTATTTTTCTTATGTGGCGCATCCAAGTTTTTCAAGCCTTGCTGTGTGGCAGATTTAGGTGTCACATCTTTTGGAAGGTCTGCCATTTTTGGTGGGTTATGTTTGAATTCCTCTTCAATTTTTTGGCGCATACGTGGCTTCATAATATAAGTAATGATAATTTGCTGAATAACCATAACGATACCACCGACAGCCCAGTAAAGGGCTACACCTGCAGGAGACATAAAACTGAAAATGATAATCATTACAGGACTCATAATGAGCATTGTCAAGCCAGTTTTCTTTTGTTCGGGTGTCATGCTCTTTGTGGAAATCCAAGTTTGGAGGAAGTAGAAGATACCCGCAATGAGCGTGATAACAATACTTGGACTACCTAAGTTGATACCAAAGAAAGTTGCTGTAGAAATACCCGGAGTATATGCTGCTGCATTGTAAAGGGCAATGAAGAAGGGCCACTGGATAAGTAATGGTAAACAGCCCATTGAAGCTAACATGTTGATACCATTATCTTTTTGAGCTTTCATGAGTGCCTGCTGTGCAGCCATACGCTCTTCTGGAGTTGTAGCAGCTTTGAGGCGAGCATTTAAAGGCTCAAAAACAGGAGCTAAATAGGCAGTTTTTTCTTGCATATAAGTTGATTTGTAGGCTTGATTAAGACCTAGAGGGAGGATGAGGAAACGGATAATCAAGGTTACCAAGACAATCCCCCAGCCATAACCAAGGTTCATGTTATTTGCAAATAAGTCGACAAAGGAGGACATTGGCTTAACAAGAATTTGATAAGTTAAACCTTGTGTCGCAGCTTCAGTAGGAACACGCACACCATCAACGATATGGGTTTGGACGCAGCCAGAGAGCAAGAGCAAACCAGCGCTTGTTATTCCTAATAAGGACAATTTTTTTTTCAAATTTTTCAAAATAAATTCGCTTTCTATACTTTCTATAAATAAACAGTCTGTTACTATTCTACAGGAAATTATTTTATTTTTCAATAGGTCTATAGTCTTAAATCAGCTATTTTATCACATTAAAAAGACTTTCTATTTCCTTGAAATAGGTAAAAATAGATAGCTTTTTATGAAGGGCAAAAACAGACAAAAAGCTATCTGTTAAAGACAGCTTCTTGTTTGAATTTTAGGAAATAAATGTTGTGATTTCTTTTTCAAAATGTTCAATCTTGCTTTGCGCTTGTTCCTCTGTATCTGCCACAGCTGCCATATAGAATTTTATCTTTGGCTCTGTACCTGAAGGACGAACAGCAATCCAACTGCCATCTTCTAAATGATATTTTAAAACATCAGAAGGAGGAGTTGTTAATTTTTCAACTTTGCCACTGTGTGATGTTGCAGTAAGTTCCTTGAAGTCTTCAGTCAAAAGAATTTCAAGACCGTCAAATTTTTCTGGTGCATTGTCACGGAATTTACCCATGATTTCAGCGATTTGTTCTTTCCCAGTGCTTCCTTCAAGCGTAACTGAAAGTGTTTTTTCAACAAAGTAGCCATATTCAGCGTAGATATCTTGAATACCATCATATAGAGTTTTGCCTAAAGAACGGTAATAAGCCGCAACTTCGCAGATGAGGAGCATCGCTTGAATAGCATCTTTATCACGGACGAAAGGCTTGATGAGATAGCCAAAGCTTTCCTCAAAACCAAACATGTAAGTGTGTTCACCTGTAGTTTCCCAAGCATGAATTTTCTCGCCAATGAATTTGAAACCAGTGAGTACATTGAACATTTCGACATTGTAGCTTTCAGCAATGTGGCTGACTAACTCAGTAGAAACGATAGATTTAGCCATTGCCGCATTAGCAGGTAATGTGCCAGCTGTTTTGTGTGCTTCAAGGATATATTTGGCCAAGACAGCTCCGATTTGGTTTCCTGTCAAAGGTTGATAACTTCCATCAGGTAAGCGGACTTCCACACCGATACGGTCGGCATCAGGGTCAGTGGCAACTAACATGTCAGCTCCAACTTTACGGCCAAGTTCTTCCGACATTGCAAAGGCTGCTTGACTTTCAGGATTTGGTGATTTTACAGTTGAAAAGTCTGGATCGGGAATAGCTTGTTCTTCAACGACGGCAATTTTTTCAAATCCAGCTGTGGCAAGAGCACGACGTCCGAGCATTTCGCCTGTTCCGTGAAGTGGTGTGTAAACGATATTAAGATCACGACCGTATTTCTTAATTAATTCATGATTGATGGTTACGGTTTCAATGTTTTTAAGATATTTTGCATCAATATCTTCACCAATAATGGTAATCATGCCCTCCGCAATATATTTTTCAGTATCACCTAAAGTGATAGAGAAAATGTCGTCAATTTGGCGAATATATTCGGTCAAGGCTGCAGCATCTTCAGGCGGCATTTGTCCACCGTCTTCGCCATAAACTTTGTAGCCGTTGTAAGGCGCAGGATTATGGCTTGCCGTAATCATAACACCTGTAAGAGTCTTCAGCTCACGAATTGTAAAGCTCAATGCAGGAGTAGGACGGAGACTGTCATAAACATAGCTTGGGATACCATGGTCTGCCAGAATTGTTGCAGTTTCCATAGCGAACTCTTTAGAAAAGTGACGGCTATCATAAGCAATAGCTACACCACGTTTTTTCGCATCGCCTTTGCTGTCCATCAGACGTGCAAGCCCTTCAGTTGTCAAACGTACTGTGTAAATATTCATACGATTTGTACCTGCACCTAAAAGGCCACGTTGGCCGGCTGTACCGAACTCAAGATAGGTATAGAAAGCATCTTCCTTTGTTTTTTCGTCCATTGCAAGAAGTTCTTCATGCAAGTCGGGCGTTAAGTCAGCGTTTAACCATTGTTCGTAAATTTCTTTGTATGACATCCTTATCCTCCAAAGCCTGTTTTTTAGGCTTCAATCAGTTATTGTTTGTTTTAAATCCTCATCTAAAAATGAATTCGGTTTCAGATGTATTATATCATTTTTCATTTCTATTTTCCAAAAAATAAAAAACAGCCAGAGAGCGGCTGTGTGATATTTTAACGAGATTTTTCTAATGAGGGAACAATGGCTGCGGTTAAAATTACAGCTATGATTACCTCAGCAATGGAATTGCCCGTAACGATAAGTTGAATGAGATTAGTAAAAGTCATACCTGTGTATTGCCCAAAAAACAGGGTAATAAAGCTTAACACAAGGACGGTATTTGTGGCTGTGCCGACAAAAGCGGCTGTGGCTGCACCAGTGCGTGTTTTCATAGCTTTATAGATAAAATAAGGAAAAACGCCAATCAGAACTCGCGGAACAAGAGCAACCACTAAAGCCCAAAGTGAGCCGTGATTTGTACCAGGAATAGGTTGCAGTGGGCTAAATACGTAACTCAAAGGCGTGGTAAGGATTGTTGAGTTAATGACACTAATAATCCCCATCACAAGTCCTAAGAAAGCTCCTTTACGTGCACCTAAGACAATAGAACCAATGATGACAGGAATATGCAAGAGTGTAGGCACAATGGGAAGGGGCCACATGCTATAGACGATTTGGCTCAAGACTTGCACGACAACCATGATAGCGATAAAAATCGCAAGAATGGCAATATCTGATGCTTTTGATTTTTTCATGTTTTAAATTTCCTTAATTTTAGTCGCTTGATCTAGCGTATCAACGATGGTATCAATATCAGCTAAGGCACCTTGGCCAAAGTCTCCACAAGCCAGGAGAGATTGTTTAGGTTGTATAACATTGTATCCTATTGATTTTAAAATATCAATATTTTTCATGGTTAAAGGATTGGCATACATATTGGTATTCATGGCAGGAGCGATATATTTGCTTTTGCTTGGATGAAGCGCAAGTGCTACGGAAGTCACAATATCAGAAGCAGCACCGTGAGAAAGGCGACTTATGGTGTCAGCAGTGGCAGGCGCAACAACAAAAATATCAGTGTGTTTTGCGATATCGATATGGTTGACAACATCTGGATGTTCTTCATCCATAATATCAGTGTGCACTTTATTTTTAGATAAGACTTGTAAAGTTAAGGGTGTAATGAATTGAGTGGCTGCTTTTGTCATCAAAACAGTAATGTTGTGGTTCTTTTTGTTGAGCATTGAGACGATATCGGCAGCTTTGTATGCTGCAATGCTACCTGTTACGGCAAGGGTTATATTAGCCATGATGTGCCTCCTCAGATTTTTTTACAATTGTTTGAGCGATTTGTGATTTGGTTGTAAGTCGAGTAATATCTGCAGAATCACTAACTAAGAATGCCAGATGATTTTCTCCCTGGATATTAGCCAAATCATTTGCAAGGATAAAATCAGCAGAAGTTTCTTTGCGTTTGCTTTGGGCAACTTCGAGCAGGTGTTCTTCACTAACACCAGAAAGGAGTTTAAAGCCAAAAAGAAGAACCTCAGGCTTCCACTTTTTAATAAATGAAATGACTTTTGGTGTTTTTTCTAAGAGCATCACTTGATACTCAGAATTTGATGATATTTTTTTCTGTGCTGCAGGGCGGAAATGAAGGAGTTGTTCTTTTGTAAGCGGCTGTGGTAAGTCGTCTATCCCAGCCATATAAACAGGACGATAATCAGAAACAGCCATACTGTGTACAACAACATCTACTAATGGAAGGTACTTTTCAACATTATCTAGTAAATCTTGTGTGTCGCCAATTGGAATAACAGTTAAATTTTCTTGTTCTGAGGGCAGCTGTGCAAAACGTCCAGCTAATAAAATAACATGATGTCCATGTTCTAAAAATTCTTCAGCAGTGAATTTTCCTAAACTACCTGTAGCGAAATTAGTGATACCACGAACGGTATCAATGGGCTCAGTGGTACCACCCGCTGTAATTAAAATCTTCATGGATTTATTTTAACCTAAGTTTTTTGGCAATGCAAGAAGCTTGTACCCATAGAGGTATGACGGTAAAGAAAACGCTTGCAATAAAAGGGTAGAAGTCTTATAATTTAAAGTGAAAAAGTCAGAAAATGAAAAGAGGGAAAAATGCTTACAGAAGAGATTAAAACAAGTTTTTTAGAGGTTTTAGAAGAAGGTGTAAAGCCTGCGACAGGTTGTACTGAGCCAGTTGCCGTTGCTTATGCTGCTGCTATTTGCAGTAAATATTTAGGAAGCTCAAAGATTGCCAGTATAAATATCCGCGTTTCCGCTAATGTGATGAAAAATGCTTTGGCTGTCATTGTACCCGGAACGGGAGAAGCTGGAGTAAAAGTAGCAGCAGCTGCAGGTGCAATAGGTGGTGATGCAGAAGCTGGCTTGAAAGTCATTTCCAACCTGAAGGAAAATGTTTTAAGAGAAATTTTGGAACTCGCGAAATCAGACAATGTAAGTGCAGAAGTAGTTCCTGTGGAAGATAAGCTCTATGTTGAAGTGACTATCATGTCCAGAGAGGACACTGTGACAGTAAAAATTGCTGGTGGCCATACCCATGTTTATTGGATTCAAAAAAATGAAGAAGTGATTTTTGAAAAGGAAAAGCCCTTATCTGATGAGGAGTCAAAGCATACGAACTTCCTAAAAAGCTGCCGCTTCACAGAAATCTGGGAATTTGCAACATGTCAAGACTTAGAAAGCATTTGCTCACTAAAAAGGGCTAAGGACTTAAATATGGCTTTAGTGAAGGAAGGGCTAGAGCATGACTATGGTATGAAGATTGGGAAAACATTGCTCGGGGAAATACAGCTGCAGATCCTCTCTTTAGAGGAAAAGATAGTTGTTTGCACGGCTGCTGCATCAGATGCCCGCATGGGAGGAGCTCAACGGCCTGCGATGACAAATTCTGGTTCAGGTAACCAAGGAATCACAGCGACAGTTCCAGTCTGCGTATTTGCACAGCACAGAGAAATAAGTGATGAAAAACTTATTAGAGCTCTGACTCTTTCTCATTTAACAGCTCTTTATATTCATGCTTTCTTACCCCTCTTATCTGCCTATTGTGCCACAGATTCTGCGGCTATGGGAGCTGCAGCAGCCTTGATTTATCTTGAGTCAGAGGATGAAATAAAGGCTGAGATGGCAATTAAAAATATGATTGGTGATGCAGTGGGGATGATTTGTGATGGCGCAGGATTTTCTTGTGCCATAAAAGTAGTTAGCTCGGTCTCTTCGATGTATCGCGCGGTACGTCTGGCTCAAGCTGGAATAGTTATACCAGCAACAAACGGTATAGTTTCTGAAAATGTAGATGATTGTATTCGTGATTTAGGACGCTATGTTTCAAAGGGAATGCAAACTTCAGACCCAGTCATATTGGATATTATGATGAATAAAAATTAACTTGAAGGTGAGATTAAGGCAGAAATCCCAGAAAAAAAACGTTCAATGCAGCATGTCATAATGTTGCGTTGAACGTTTTTTCTGTTTCAAGCTGATTTTTTCTTGAAATGCTTTTATTGTTTTGGCGCACCGTGCGGATAAAAGTTTTCCTTAGCCATATCATCATAAATGACATAGATTGTCTCACGAGGAGCACCAGTGTGCTTCATAACGACTTCCGTAATCTCTTTGGCTAAAGCTGCCTTGACTTCAGCACTGCGTCCTTCAACTAATTCGACATGTACAAATGGCATGTTGCCACCTCCTTTTGAATATTCATATACTTATATTCTATCATTTTTTCTAGATAATAAGCGTATTTTAAGTGGAGATAAAAATGAAAGAGTTATAAACATACCTGAGAGAGGAAATGCTATGAGGAAAAGAAGCTCAACCTTAGACTGTGGTTTGTTTTTGTAAGTTTTTCAGACACTGGTTGCAGAAGCTGAGAACGTGGAAAAGCGAAAGACTTCCTCGCTTTTCTCATCAAACACT
>NZ_DKXK01000052.1:0-15065 GCF_002492185.1 Lactococcus sp. UBA7128 | reverse complement strand
GGGAGCAACACCATGCGGAGCTGGAAGACTTCCTCAGAGGTATCCAGAATGGGGTGATGTACGATGATGGACAGAACCCATTGCCTAACGAAGACAGTCAACCGGATGCTTTTGACTTCTCGACCATGCGTCCGGGGCGTATCTTTACCATGGCAGGTGAGCAGTACCGTTACCTTGAAAACATGGGTTCTGGCAATCATATGATTATCCGGAATGAGGCGATACGGGATGTTCATTGGGCTAATCATGATGATATTCTTAATGATTGGTATTCCAACCTCGATACACTGGTTCAAGACATGGTTCAGCCTGTAGCAGATAGTTTTGAGACAGGAAGAGTTAACCATGCTGAACTTACTTTTATTTCTCTAAATACTGAAGATGCTCGTGGGTGGGTTCCAGATAATCTAGCAGACTTCCCAGATGTTGCGGCTGATATTACGCAAGTTGATCCGAGTGGCAGTCCTCGTGCATTTTCACTTTCATTAGCGGATGTGGTACGCTTATCGGGTTCAGGACGAGCTTTCCCTACTTTTAATTCACGCTTAGTTTCAGGTCGGGGTTGGTGGCAACTTCGTACTCGTGGAAGGGACACTGGTGCCCCTTGGGTTGCGACTCTTAGCAGAGTGGGTGACCGAGTATATGGTTTAAATGTTGGACAGCATGGTCCTCTGCCGACTGGCGGCACTCGTCCCGCCCTCATCATCAACCAATCGAACTAAAGAATAAACTCATAAAAACAAAAATCACTTCCTCTGGCAGTCAGCGCCCCAGAAAGATGTGATTTTTTATTTTGCGGAATGTTCACGATATTTTTGACTCATAGCCAGTGAAAATGCTTTTCGCTCTGAGAGAGAAGTGCATCTCAGTAGGATAAAAAAGAGTTGCATGTCTCAAGAAAAAAGCGTAAAATAGAAAAAATATATTCTCATGGGGGACATAATCTAATGCTGAAACCAGAAACGATTGCTTTAATGCCAAAGGTTGAACTTCACTGTCATCTGGATGGCTCTCTCAGTTTGACTTGCATCAAGCAACTTGCAAATAACATAGGAAAAGATTTGAATATGAGTGATGAGGAAATCCTCAAACACGCTCAAGCCCCAGAAACAACACAAAGTCTTTTGGAGTATCTGGAACGCTTTGACTTTGTTCTTCCCCTGCTTCAAAGTTATGTTAATCTAGAATTGGCGGCTTATGATGTAGCACGTCAAGCCGCGGAAGACAATGTAAAGTACATGGAGATACGTTTTGCACCTGGTCAACATTTAGAGAAAAATTTGAGTCTTGAAGAAGCTGTGGAGGCTGTTATTGCTGGGGCAGCACGTGCAGAAGAAGATTTTGATATTGTCGTGAATATCTTGCTCTGTGGCTTACGCCAAGTTCCTGTAGAGCGCTTGAAAAAGTTGCTGCCACTTTTTGATGAGATAGATGACGAACACTTGGTGGGCTTTGATTTGGCAGGTGATGAAGTCAATTATCCCCAAGTTAAGTTTAAAAAATTATTGGAAAAAGTGACCAGTCGTGGTGTACAAGTTACCCTGCATGCTGGCGAGTGTCCCGGCTGTGCGCAGAATATCATTGATTCTGTAGAGATGGGTGCAACCCGCATCGGGCACGGCATTATGACTAAAGATATTCCAGAATATCAAGAAATATTGACAAAGTTGGGAATTGTCTTAGAAATGGCTCCAAGCAGTAATTTCCAGACCAAAGCGATTCGTGAACTGTCTGAGTATCCTTTTATGGCTCTTTATAAACGTGGAATTCATGTCACGATAAATACAGACAATCGCACCGTCAGCAATACAAACCTCCAAAAAGAATACGAGAAAATTGCGAACTGGTATGATTTCCAAATCAGTGACTTTGAAAGAATTAATCACTATGCCATTGATGGAGCTTTTATTAGTGAAGACGAAAAGGAACTGCTCCATCAAAGATTTTCGGAAGAATATGCGAAGATAGAAAAAGGCTGACATGGGTCAGCTTTTTTAGTGAGAAAGGATTAAAAAAGTAAAGAAGGCGAGGAAAAAAGCAAAAAGAAGGTGGACAAAGTTCTGAGCATTTCTACTTTTCTGTGTTATCTGGCAAATGATGATTCCGATGAGCCCTCCAAAAGTATTGGTGATTAAGTCAGTTACATCGCTGGCTCCGATGCCTAAAAAATATTGGAGAATTTCCACAAAGAAGCTCACAACAAAAATCATCCAGAGTTTTCCAAGGAAGGATTTATTTTTTGATAGGTAAATACTAAAGAAGCCAAAAGGAATAAAGATAAGCACGTTGAAGATAACTTCTAAACGTCCACCAGAGGCAGAAAAAGGTGAAAGATTGAGGCTTCGTGTGGGAAAGTTTTGGGCAATATTCAGCGTATCTTGAATGTTAAACTTAAAGAGAATGCCCCAAAACAGAAAGAAAAGATAGTAAGTGAAGATAATTTTGGAAAGTTTGTTCATGGGGCTCCTTGGGGGATTAAAAATATTTTTACTTTCTTAACTGTACCAAAAAAAGCTAAACGAACCCTTAAGAGGCATAGAAAAAAGCCATATGCTGTATAGCACGTATGGCTTTTCTACGTTACTTATCGTCAGGCGTCATAATCATTGGTACAATCAGTGGACGGCGTTCTGTTTGTTTGTACAGGAAAGGAGCAAGAGCTTCACGCATTGCACGGGCAACAGCGGCTTCATTGACATTTTCTGTATTTAACATTGCCTCACGTATGGCGTTGAAAAGGACACGTTGCCCATTACGGATCAAATCACCAGATTCCCGCATATAGATAAAGCCGCGACTCAGCATATCAGGTCCTGCAAGAACAGTCTTGTTTTTGAAATCGACAGTTGCAACAGCGAGAACGATACCGTCTTCAGCAAGTTCATGACGATCATGAAGTACAGCGTTTCCTACATCACCTATCCCTGAACCATCGACATAAGTATCAGCAGCAGGGAAATGATCAGCATAACGTGCTGAATCTGCTGTCAGGGCAAGGACATCACCATTTTCCAAGATGAAGCAATTTTCTTTTGGCACACCAGTGTCTTGGGCGAGCCCAGCATGAATTTTAAGCATGCGGTATTCACCATGGACAGGCATAAAGTATTTTGGTTTGATGAGACGTAGCATGAGTTTTTGCTCCTGCTGGCCTCCGTGACCTGAGGTGTGGATGTTGTTCATCTTGCCATAAACAACGGTCGCTCCAGCCTCGGTGATTGTGTTCGCCAACTGGTTAACACCGTGTGTATTTCCTGGAATAGCATTAGACGAGAAGACAACTGTATCCCCCATTTGAAGTGTGATATGACGGTGCATGCCGTTTGCGATACGACTAAGGGCAGCCATCGGCTCACCTTGCGAACCGGTACACATGATAAGGAGCTCGCTAGAGTTGTACTGGTTAACTTCATTTGGTTCAATGAAGGTTCCTTTCGGAGCCTTGATATAACCAAGTTCAAGCCCGTTAACAATAGCTTTTTCCATGGAGCGACCAAAGACGACGATTTTACGTCCGGTCTTTACAGCCCCATCAACCGCTTGCTGCAAGCGGAAGATATTTGAAGCAAAAGAAGCGAAAATAATACGCCCTTCGATACGCTCGAAAATTTTCATGATATTTTGACCAACAACTTTCTCAGAGTGTGAGAAGATGGGGATTTCCGCATTTGTTGAGTCAGAGAGGAGCAGTAGGACACCTTCTTCACCAAGAGCTGCCATGCGATGGAGGTCAGCAGGCTCTCCGACAGGTGTAAAGTCAAACTTGAAGTCACCTGTGGCAACAATCTTACCTTGGGGTGTTTCGACAACAATTCCTAGAGGTTCTGGAATAGAGTGGGTTGTTCGGAAGAAGTTGACACTCAAGTTATTAAACTTGATTTCGCTATCAGCATGGATTTCAAAAAGTTTTGCATCACGCAAAAGACCGTGTTCTTCCAACTTTCCACGAATCAGAGCAAGTGACAGAGGACCGGCATAGATAGGAATGTTTGCCTGTTTGAGCAGGAAAGGAATCCCGCCAATGTGATCTTCGTGTCCGTGTGTAATAAAGAGTCCCTTGATACGGTTGACATTTTCGACAATATAGCTATAGTCAGGGATAACATAGTCAACCCCTAAGAGATCATCCTCAGGAAATTTTATACCCGCGTCAATGATGATGATTTCATCCTTATATTCGACACCGTAAGTATTTTTTCCGATTTCGCCCAGTCCGCCTATAGCGTAAACTGCGACTTCATCGCTATTTATTTTAAGTGGTTTAATCATTTTTTTCTTTCTATTCATTATATTATATAGTTGTATGACAAAATCACTTTAGATTTTTGACTCGCGTCTCCTTCTAAAGTGTTTTGCTGTAAATCTTATGGTAAGGTATGTTCGCATTTACCTATTTTTTAAAATTAAAAGCTTGTAATTTCAAGACCACCGTTTTCTTTTTCATATTCAACAGCTTCATCTGAAAGTGAATCGATAAATTCAACGAGGTAGTCCGTGTTTGCAGCGAGGAGTTCACGGGCTAAGATAATCCCTTCACGTGTATCGGTAACATCAAGGTCGAGGTAGAGAACTTCTGTTGTTTCACGACGTGGTGAGCGGGTTTTATCTTTTTGGTAAAATACTTTGAAAATCATGTTATATCTGGGCGAGTAAACACTCGCCTTCCTTTCTTTCGTTTCTCAATGTTTCAGTTTTACAGTTATCCTCATTTTAGCATAAATTATAGATAATGAAAAGCAAAGGTTACAAGGGAAAAGTTGAAGTTAAAGTCAAACAAGGCAGTAATAGATGTGACACTGGAAATATTATGTAATTGTTTGAACTATTTCCAAAATAATGTTAAGATTAATAATGTAAATTATTAAAATGATAGAGTCAGAAAAATTTATACTGCGAAATTATTCGATTAATATCATCATTTAAGTGGTGCTTGTCATTTGTTCATAGTTTCCTAAACTCTGGGAAGACAGTCTAGGAAGCAAATGGAGAGCATAAAGATGGATAACATTAGCTGCCTCGTCTTCATCTTTGATGATTTGCAAAAATAAATCACTAGGAAGGAAAAAACTATGGGGTTTTCCACGAAAGCAAAATTTGAAACATACAGCCAAAAAGACAAGCGGCTGGAACAAAAACTTGGTGTCAAAGACTTTTTGGCGCTTGGTGTTGGGACAATAATTTCAACATCAATTTTTACATTGCCAGGTATTGTTGCAGCGAAGTTTGCAGGTCCAGCGGTTGTATTTTCATTCTTGCTTGCCGCTGTTGTAGCAGGCTTGGTAGCATTTGCATACGCTGAAATGTCAACAGTTATGCCATTTGCGGGTTCTGCATATTCATGGATTTCTATTTTATTTGGAGAAGGTTTTGGTTGGATTGCAGGTTGGGCTTTACTTGCAGAATATTTTATTGCTGTGGCCTTTGTAGGTTCAGGCTTTTCAGCTACCTTCCAACATTTGCTTGCAACGGCTAATATTCATTTGCCTGCAGCTTTAGCACATCCATTTGGAACGAATGGCGGAATCGTTGATATTATATCATTAGCAGTTATTTTGATTGCAGCACTTTTCGTCTGGCGTGGTGCGAGCGATGCCGGGAGAGTTGCGCAGGTCTTAGTCGTTTTAAAAGTATTGGCTATCCTTACCTTTATCGTTGTTGGTTTAACAGTTATAAAACCGCAAAACTATGTGCCATTTGTTCCTAAACATGATCCAAACACAGGATTTGGTGGTGTATCAGGTATCCTTGCAGGAGTATCGATGATTTTCCTTGCTTACATCGGATTTGACTCTATTGCGGCTAATTCAGCTGAGGCGAAGAATCCAAAACGCACAATGCCATTGGGAATTTTGGGCTCACTCGCCATTGCTGTTGCTTTGTTTTCAGCAGTAACACTCGTTCTTGTAGGAATGCATCACTATTCAGCATATGCTGGCAATGCGGCTCCTGTATCATGGGCTCTTACAGAGGCTGGTTTCCCACTTCTTTCACAAATTGTGTCAATAGTTGCAGACACAGGAATGTTCGTTGCTCTACTTGGAATGATTCTTGCAGGTTCACGTCTGCTCTACGCGTTTGGACGTGATGGTATGCTGCCACAAAGCATTGGAAAAATCGACAAACGCGAAAATCCATCTAACGCTTTATGGGTTTTAACTGCTATCTCAGTAGTTATCGGTGCCTTTTTCCCGTTCACTTTCCTCGCACAGCTAATTTCAGCAGGAACGCTGGTTGCCTTTATCTTCGTATCCGTCGGAATATTTGCACTTCGTCCGCGTGAAGGAAAAGACTTGCCTGAAGCAAGCTATAAAATGCCATTTTATCCATGGTTGCCAGCATTAGGAGCTATTGGTTCAGTCATTGTCTTTGAAAACCTTGATGGATTGGCAAAACTCTATTGCTTTATCTGGTTACTTATTGGTTTAGTTTTGTATTCATTATATGGTGCAAAACGTACTAAGTCTGAATAGTTACGGATAAATTAAGATGATTTGCTGATATAGGATGAGTCAGCCACTTGAAAAAAATCAAGGGAGCTTGACTCATTTCTCCGCACAACACTTCCGAATGAGACAGGGATTTCGCAATTCAGCTTTGACGTTTAGGTCATATGCCAGCGCAGGGAGTCTATTCCATTTTATCAGTTGCTAAGCTTCAAGCTGTTGCTGTGCTGGTCGTTGCTGATGTCATTTTAATGCTGGGGTCAAGAAGAGCTTGCGGTGCCCTTTAGAAGATGAGTCAGCAATATCTGTTTTTACATATGTAAACCAACCGTCTTAAAGGGTTTCTACAGAGCTTGTTTATCGCAAGCTCTTTTTATTTGTCTTTTTTTATCCTATTTTTCGTCATTATCAAAGAAAAAAAATTCAAGAAATATAAAAAATGTTATAATAGGAACTGTCGTATACTCCTAGATTATAAAGAGAAGTTGCATATGTTTTCTGAACCTGAGCGATTACAATAAAGCAGCAAACCTTAGAGTAGGGTAGAAATAAGGAAGAATGGAGAGATAACTCGTGAAAATTTTAGCTTTTGACAGTTCCAGTAAGGCACTATCTGTGGCACTTGTTGACAATGATGTCTTATTGGGAGAAATTACTCTAAACTTAAAGAAAAATCACAGCACGACTCTGATGACTTCCGTGGACTTCTTGATGCAACAGGCTGCCGTTGAAGCAAGTGAGCTTGATCGGATCGTTGTCGCACAAGGCCCAGGCTCTTATACAGGTTTGCGCCTGGCAGCTACTGTAGGGAAAACGTTGGCCTACAGTTTAAATAAAGAACTTGTGGGTGTATCAAGCCTCTTAGCTATCGCCAAAAGGTTGAAAACAAATAAAGCCATCGTCCCTGTGATGGATGCGCGTCGTGGCAATGCTTATGCAGCCCTCTATAAGGGAGATGAGGAAATTATTTCCGGTCAGCATTGCGCTTTTCGTGAATTCTTAGAGCAATTAGATAAAAATCTGCCGGTTGTATTTACGGGAGAGACGGAGAATTTTGTAGCTGATATCAAAGCGGCAGAGTTTGCGAATTTTGAGATTATTGAAGACAGTTTAGAAAAATTACCCTCGGCTTATCAAATGGCACGTCTTGGAAAAAGTCTTGAACCGGTGGAAGTTCATGGCTTTGCTCCAAATTATTTGAAAAAAGTTGAAGCAGAAGAGAAATGGTTGGAGACACATGAAGAAGCTGAAAGCGCTGCTGGCGAATATGTTCAAAGGATTTGAACCACGCCGCTATCTAAATATGGATGAAGTTGAGTTAAAGTCTAATATTGATGGTGTTGAATATCGTTTAGCAGAACGTGAAGACATTGTTGAGATGCTAGCTATTGAGCGTGACGTTTATAATGGTGAAGTTCCATGGACCTTTTCACATTTTGAGCATGAAATTGTTCAGAATGAAAATGCCTTTTTTGTGTCTGCGGTAGTTGACGGAAAACTTATTGGATTTATTGGGATTCGTCTTACAGAGCGGGGCAAGGTTGTTCATATCACTAATCTTGCTGTTTCAGTCGCCTATCAAGGGCGGGGAGTGGGAACTCATCTTGTGAACCAGATGATTCGACTGATGACCTTACTCGGCAAGAATCAGGTAACGCTTGAAGTGCGCCGTGACAATACCAAAGCTCAAGGACTTTATCGGCGTTTGGGTTTCTCAACAGGTAAGCTGATTTCACAGTATTATGAAGATGGTGGAGATGCCGTGTGGATGTCAAGGCAGTTGAAAAATGAATCTAAAAATTAGGCGACTTGATGTTAAAAATTCGGATAGAGCCAAGTTAGCGCATAAGCTAGAAAAAATTTTGAAAGACTGCTACGGTCGTTCGCCTTGGTCTGAAGCATATCTCATGAAGAACCTGAAAACGGATACGTATTTTCTAGCAGAAGCTGAGGGAGAGCTTGTTGGTTTTTTATCTGTTCAGCTTATCATGGGCGATATGGAAATCACCAATCTTGCAGTTAAACCGGAATTTCAAAGTAAAAAAATTGCCAGTGCCCTGATGGAACAGGTAAAGGATTTTTCGGGAACGATTTTCTTAGAGGTTAGAGAATCAAATATACCTGCTCAAAATTTATACCAAAAATATAATTTCGAAAAGTTTCATACTCGAAAAAACTATTATTCGCACCCGACAGAAGATGCGATTCTGATGAGGAAAATACAATAAAATGAAGGATAAATATATACTAGCTTTTGAAACTTCTTGCGATGAAACATCTGTTGCTGTTTTAAAAAATGGAACAGAGCTTCTTTCTAACATTATCGCGAGTCAAGTAAATAGCCACAAACGTTTTGGTGGAGTGGTTCCAGAAGTTGCCAGCCGTCACCATGTTGAACAAATCACAGCATGTATCGATGAAGCCTTAGATGAAGCTGGCATCGAGGCCTCTGATCTTACAGCAGTAGCTGTAACAGAAGGACCTGGTCTCGTTGGTGCTTTGCTGATTGGGATTATGGCGGCGAAAACTTTTGCTTGGGCTCATAAACTACCGCTTATTCCGGTCAATCATATGGCTGGTCATCTTATGGCAGCTGCATTAGTGGATACTATCGAATATCCAGCAATGGCGCTTCTAGTCAGTGGTGGACATACGGAGCTCGTCTATGTTGAATCTGAGGGCAATTACAAGAAAATAGGTGAAACACGGGATGATGCCGCAGGAGAAGCCTATGATAAGGTTGGACGTGTGATGGGCCTGACTTATCCATCAGGAAAAGAAATTGATGAGCTCGCGCATAAAGGGAAAGATACTTACGCTTTCCCACGTGCGATGATGACTGCAGCAGACGGTCTCGAGATGTCTTTCAGCGGGCTCAAATCTGCCTTTATCAACCTTGTACATAACGCAAAGCAAGGAGGAAAGGACTTAGTTGCAGATGATTTAGAAAATCTCGCGGCAAGTTTTCAAGCGGCGGTAGTAGATGTTCTTATTGAAAAAACAAAACGTGCACTTGAACAGTACCCAGCGAAGACATTGATTGTTGGAGGCGGTGTGTCTGCAAATCAAGGTTTACGCGAGCGCTTGGCTACCGATATGACAGACATTAAGGTTATCTTGCCACCCCTTCGCCTCTGTGGTGATAATGCAGGAATGATTGCTGCTGCGGCTTCTATTGAAATGGAAAAAGGAAATCTTGCAGATTTATCGCTTAATGCCCGTCCAAGTCTTGTTTTTCGTGATATGTAAGAAAGTTCGGTGCTTTTCTTAAGTACCTTCTTGTTATAAGGGAAAGAGAGTGAGACAAAAGTTTCAAAAATGAAAAAACGCTTAACCCCATGTATGAGAATGCTGTGGTTAAGCGTTTTTTATGATGTGCTTTGACGAAATGAGTTTTTTTATAAGACAAATGCATGAAAAAATCCTGAGAACAAGAGAAGCTCTTACATGTCATTCTAGCTTGAAGGAGTGAAGAGCAGTATAAGAACTGTTAAAATATTCAGGGCGCATTACGCATTAAGTAATACATTCATCGCTTTTTCGAAATTTTTTCGCCTTCTTTTTCTGAGGCTTTTTATTTTTTCACAACGGGAAGCCAAAATTCTCCATAATAGCTCCCGTCTCCTCTCTCTTGCCGATAAGCAGCATTTGAGCCCCCGAGGTAAGCATAGTCAGTCATTGCTGGCAGGATATTTCGGAAAGCCTGATGAGACAACCGCTCGAAGATTGCTTCCTTATCTGCGATAGCAGCAATAACAATGTAATCACTCTCAGGGAATTTAATCAAGCGGCTATCATCCTTGACTGTTTTTCTGGTTTCCACTGCAAAATAATTCCAAGCTTTTCCATAGTAATCATCATTGACGGACCATTCTCGGTCATTTTTGGCCAGCTTTTTGAGTTTGTCAAAACGCCCATCCGTTCGTAAAGTCTTCTCAAACAGTTCCTTTTCAAGCAACAAGGTGCGATAATCTTGAAGCGAAGCTTGGACTGGAAAGCCGTAGGCAGATAATATAAAAGAGGGTTTGTGCTCCAAAGTATAGTCAATCATAAGTGCTCCTTAGTTGACAACAGTTAGTTCATGTATAGAGCGACCTTCATCATCAAACATTTCCAACCAGCTGTTAGTCCCCGCAAAATAAAGAAAATGTCCCACTTCATTTACAGAGCGTAAGATGATATCCTCTGTAGTTGTCCAAGTTTTAGGGTCGAACTTGTCCTTGTTTTCTTCTCGAAGTGCGAACGTAAATTTTGCTGCCAAGCCAAAGGTTCCATCTGCTCTTTTTGGGGCAGCATCATCAGGCAAAATCTTTGCCCCTGCAAGAAGGCGCATCTCAGTAGATTTTTGCCAAATAACAGTCCCAGATGTTCCCTCATGTTTAATGTGAAATTCAATATCAGAAATTGCCTTTTTCCAACGATGTTGTGCCTTAGCGGAGAAAGCTTTTTTCTTCGCAAACTTAAACCCGAAAGCTTCCAAACTAGGTAGAAATTCCGCCGCCGCTTTACTGCAGGCTTGGTAGATATTTTTAGGAATCTTGAGAGACTCAGGTTGAGCTGCCAGTTTCATCCCTGCTTCCTGCGCCTTTTCAATCAGAAAGGCTTCTAGATAGTTGCTGTCTATATCGTAAGCACTCGGATTAAGGACGATTACTTTGTCAAACTCTAGTTTAGGGATTAACTTTTTATCCACAGCAATCATAATAATCTGTCCTTTTTTCACCAACAAAAATATTTCGCCTTCCTGTAGGGCAAAGCGACTATTGTGGCTTTCAAAAATACGAATACTTGCGCCAGATGCAAGCTCTAAGAGAAGCTTTCCCTTTTCATCAAGGGTTACCGAAAATCTTGTTTTTTTCATAGTTTCATTTTACCAGAAAAAATTGTTTTTTCATCCTGTTTTGAAATATGCAGTAAAATTTGTTTATTTTCTCGAAATTTTCTAAACAATTTGCTATAATTGGTTAAACTAACTAAAAAGGAAGCGAAAAAACTATGGCAGTAAAACGTTTAATCGAAACATTTGTACCAGAAAATTATAAAATTTTTCTTGATATTGACCGTAAGGCTAAAACTTTCAAAGGTCAAGTAGCTATCAAAGGTGAAGCCAAGGCAGACACTGTTTATTTTCACCAAAAAGATTTGAATATTACTAAGGTTTCTGCTTTTAGTGTTGAGGCAGACTTTACTGTAGATGATGCCAATGAAGAAATCGCGGTTAAAGTCGGTCATGAAGGACAAGTCACTGTAGCTTTTGAGTATGAAGGTAAGATTACAGATAATATGATGGGGATTTATCCTTCATATTATGAGGTAAACGGTGAGAAGAAAATGCTTATCGGTACGCAATTTGAGTCGCATTTTGCACGTCAAGCCTTCCCATCTATTGATGAGCCAGAGGCTAAAGCTACATTCGACCTCTCTGTGAAGTTTGATGAAGAACCGGGTGATATTATCATTTCTAATATGCCAGAGCTTCTCAATATCGAAGGCATTCACGTTTTTGAACGTACAGTTCGTATGAGTACTTACCTTCTTGCTTTCGTCTTCGGTGACATGCAGTATAAAAAAGGACGTACCAAGTCTGGTATTGAAGTAGGAACTTTCTCAACAAAGGCACATTCAGAAGAGGTCTTAGACTTTCCTTTAGATATCGCGATTCGTTCGATTGAATTTTACGAGGACTATTATAAAACACCTTATCCATTGCCACACAGCTGGCATGTTGCGCTGCCTGACTTCTCAGCAGGTGCGATGGAAAACTGGGGCTGTATCACTTACCGTGAAGTCTGCATGCTGGTTGACCCAGAAAATGCCACAGTTGCCAGCAAGCAGTATGTAGCAACAGTCATTGCGCACGAGCTGGCGCACCAGTGGTTTGGTGATTTGGTAACCATGCGCTGGTGGGATGACTTGTGGCTCAACGAATCCTTTGCCAACAACATGGAATATGTGGCGATTGATGCTATTGAGCCTGACTGGAAAGTTTGGGAAAGCTTCTCTGTTAAAGAAGCCAGTCTTGCCTTAGATCGTGATGCTACAGATGGTGTTCAATCTGTTCACGTGGATGTGAACCATCCTGACGAAATCGGTACACTTTTTGATGCTGCCATTGTCTATGCCAAGGGCTCTCGCCTGATGGTCATGCTCCGTAAATGGCTCGGCGATAAAGACTTCTCAGCAGGACTTCACAAATACTTTGAAACACACCAATATGGAAATACAGTAGGTGAAGATCTCTGGACGGCGCTTTCAAGTACGTCAGGTAAGGATGTCGGCGCATTTATGAACTCATGGGTTAACCAACCCGGCTATCCTGTGTTGACTGCGGAAGTTGTTGATGACACACTGGTCTTAAGTCAAAAGCAATTCTTCATTGGTAAAGGTGAGGATAAAGGGCGTTTGTGGCAAATTCCATTGAATACGAACTGGAAAGGCTTGCCAGATACATTGACTACGGAAAAGGTTGAAATTCCGGGTTATGCAGCTCTTAAGGCTGAAAATGCAGGTCAACCGCTCTTCTTCAATGAAGCGCATGCAGCGCACTATATTATTGATTACAAAGGCGAGCTTTTGGATAATCTTTTGGCTGACCTCGCAAATCTTGAAGACATTACAAAATTCCAAATTTTGCAAGACCGCAAATACCTTGCTAAAGGTGAGGTCATTAGCTATGCTGATGTGGTGAAAATTTTACCTGCCTTCGCCAATGAAGAAAGCTATATCGTTAACCAAGCCCTCAATCAAATTTTTGCAGAGTTGGATATCTTCGTTGATGATGAATCAGAGACCGAAAAATCATACAAGTCCCTTGTTGGCAAATTATTTGCGAAAAACTATGCCCGTCTAGGTTGGGAGAAAAAAGCAGGAGAATCTGCTGGCGATGAGACACTACGCGGAACGGTACTTTCTCGCATACTTTATGCTGAAAATCCTGGAGCAGTAGCGAAAGCAAGCGAAATTTATGCAGCACATAAGGACAATGTAGCGACTATTCCTGCGGACATCCGTCCAATCATTCTGACTAACGAAATCAAAGTTACGAACTCTGCAGAACTTGTAGCTTCCTACATGGACATTTATACAAAAACAAGCTTGCAAGAGTTAAAACGTGAGTTGGCAGCAGCTGTGGCTAACATACGTGATGAGGCTGCTATCGACAGCCTCTTGAAGGACTTCAAGAACGCTGATGTTGTGAAACCACAAGATATTGCTTTCTCATGGTTCTACCTCTTATCAAAAGATTTTGCCCAAGATGCTGCATGGACTTGGGAACGTGAAAACTGGGAGTGGCTCGCTGAAAAACTTGGTGGTGACATGAGTTATGATAAATTTGTTATTTACCCAGGTAATGTCTTCAAGACAGCTGAAAAATTTGAAGAATATAAAGCGTTCTTTGAGCCAAAACTAAGTAATCCAGGACTCAAACGTTCTATTGAGATGGCGATTAAACAAATCGATGCGCGTGTAGCATTGATTAACAATCAAAAGCGTGCTGTTGAGAACGCAATTGCTGCTGTAGAAAAAGAACTTTAAGAAGGAAAATGTTGCTTGAAAGTTGGATAAAACTGACTTTTGAGCGCTTTTCATTTTATGAAGCAAACTTCTGTAAACATCTAAAATCCAATGTAAAAGAAAAGCCTTGAAATTGAGAAGTATCTGAACAAAGCTTATGATAAGCTAGGGAGGTAAAAAATAAACAGAGTAGGGCCGATGCGTTAAGTGCTGTGAAATGGGATGTCGTTCACAGACGAAACTTGATTTTTCAAGTGCGGTAGAGGCTTGCATCCGCTGATTCTCATATAATCAGTTACTCACCAGATCCTTGGGAGGTACTATATGAAAAAGTTTACTGTGAAGCTGTCACTCATACAGCTTGTTTTCTTAGCGATTTTGTTGGCATTGTCTATCATCTTACGCTCTTTTACTCTTGGGAGTAGTCTTTGGAAGTTATCGCCAGGCTTTGTGGCTGATGGCTTGATTGGCTTCTTTGTTGGCCCTTTGTGGGCGGGAGTAGCTCTAGGACTAGGCGATATCCTAGGTGTACTTTTTCGAGGGAGTATCTCTTCACCGGGTATGACTGTAACAGCTGTCATTGTCGGAGTTATTTATGGTTGGGCTTTTTACAACAAGAAGTTCAGCATAACGCGAACTAAAGATTGGCTTTATATTTTAGCTGTTGTGAGTGTAACAATGCTTCTTCAAACAGTGCTACTCAATACTTTTTGGCTTTCGCTCATGTATCAGACACCTTTTAAAGTTCTATTGGCTACCCGCATTCCTTTGCTCGTGCAGATTCCTATAAGAACGGCCATCTTCATGGTAGTGTTTGATAATATTCAACGTTTACCACAGATTATGAGCCGTCTAAAAACATAAAAAAGATGAAAAATTGCTTACCTAATACACAGGAATGCTGCAGGTAAGCAATTTTTGTTTTTCCATTTTGTCTGAAATTAGAATATCTTCCTTCTTTGGCTTTGTATTATTGTTTTCTTTGTCACTGGATACTTTTTTAAATATCATTTTGAATTTGGTAAGAAAAAGATTACAATAACATTATATAATATGTATATTGTGTTACTTGATGTGTACAATATACTTGACGAGGAAAAAGCCATG
>NZ_DKXK01000076.1:0-28141 GCF_002492185.1 Lactococcus sp. UBA7128 | reverse complement strand
GTTTGATGAGAAAAGCGAGGAGGGTTTTCACTTGGACTTGTTTTCAGTTTCCGTAACCAGCGCCCGAAACGCGGACAAAAAAGAAGCTCTTGCCTGAGCTAGAGCTTCTTAACTTCATGACATTATCAGCAATGAATACTTTTATTTACGCAGTGCTTGATACTCTGCTTTTGTCAACGCCCAGTAATCGCAGAGTACAGAACGCTTCTCTTTCGCAATATAAGTATAAACTTGACCAATCTTTCGCATGCCTATCTTCTCCATCACACGACCTGACTTCGGATTTTCCGCATCGTGCTCCGCAGTAATGACTTGCACTTCTAGCTGATTAAAAGCTAAATCTCTAAGGTATGCAGCAGCCTCTGGCATGAGACCTCTTCCCCAGAACTTGCGGTTAAGCACCCAGCCAAAGATAGCTTGATCTCCCTCTAATCTTAAGTCAATAGTACCAATCATTTTCCCACTTTGTTTATCCACTACTCCCCAGCATATTAAACGATTGGGTATAAAATAGTTGACAATACTTTCTTCTGTCATTTCTAAGCTTTTATGCTCTGGAAAAGTGACGTAACGCACAACTTCTGGGTCGCTGGCATATTCAAACATATCCTCTTTGTCAGAAAGTTCTATCTTTCTAAAAACCAATCGCTCCGTTTCAAAAACTTGGAGCTCCGCAAGTATAACCTGTTTATCTTTCATCTTTTTTCACCTCAACCTTTGTTCCTATACCAACGTCTGAACTTATCCCAATCTCAAAGTCCAGACGGTCAAAGATAAGTTTTGTCAAATAGAGTCCTAAACCTGAAGCCTTATAGTGTCCCCGGCCGTTATATCCTGTAAAACCATGCTCAAATATCCGCGGTAAATCCTCAGGTAAAATCCCTATTCCTGTGTCACTTAATTCGATTTTATTCTCTTCAATAGTAATCGTCAAACTTCCTTCATTTGTATACTTTATCGCATTATTAAGCAGTTGCTCTAGGGCTAGAGCTAACCATTTTCGGTCAGTAACTACTTCCCAATCTCCTGACAGCGTGACGGATAAGTTTTTCTGGATAAAAAAACTACTGTATTTTTTAAGAAGTTCACGCATAACAAGAGCAACCGAAAACCTCTCAAAACGAAAGTCTGTCGAAATGTTAGATATGCGTTGATATTCCAGTAGCATCTTCAGATAATTATCCAAGGCAAAGGTTTGATTTTTTAGCTCTGTTGGATTTATCTCTGTTTGTGCCATTAAGTCTATAGCAGCCAGAGGTATCTTCATCTGATGAGACCAGACTTTAAGGATATCTTCAGTTTCCCTAATATGTCGCTCCCTCTCTACTAGTTTTTCACCCAAATCAGCCAACTCATGCTTGAGGTCCAGCAAGATTTCCTCCCGCTTTTCCCAGCGAAAATAAGAAGAAAGCAGATAAAGTACAAATACAATCAAGGCCAATATCGTTGCGTTTATGAGTGATTCTATCGGCAGATGCCAGAGTAGAAAATTGCTGACAAAAATAAAGAGCATGAGTAAAAAGACACCAATCTGAGCAATCTTTGTCTGTAGAAATCTCTTTATTTTATTCCAAGGCATAGCCTACACCTCGCTTCGTCACCAGATGTGCGAAACCTATTTCCGCCAGTTTCTTGCGTAAGCGCGCCATCTTCACATTTAAAGTATTGCTATCAATAAATTCATCCGTTTGCCAAAGTTCCTGAAGGATAACTTCCTTGCTGACGACTGCACCATTTGCTCTAAAAAGTATACTTAAGATTTTGTTTTCTGATGGTGTAAGTTCAACTTGCTTTTGGCCAAACTTTACCCTATTTTCAGATAAAATAAATCCTGCAAATTCTAATTTTTCTGGACCTGAAAACTTATAAGAGCGACGTAAGAGAGCCTTTATCTTGGCCTTCAATATCTCTAATGAAAAGGGCTTTGTCACGAAATCATCTGCCCCTTGGTTCATAGCTGTCACTTGATTCATATCATCACTCATTGATGAAATAAAGATAATCGGAATTTGGGAAACTTTTCGTAGCTCTGTTGTCCAATAAAATCCATTATAAAAAGGCAAGCCGATGTCCATCAACACCAAATCTGGCTCTGCTTCCAAGATTTCTTGCTTTACTGCTCGAAAATTTAAAACAGAATGGACCTGAAATTCAGTTTTTAAAGCATTGGTCAACATTTTGACAATTGTTTTGTCATCCTCGACAATAAAAATCTTGGGCATTTCTCCTCCAAAAATATTTTCTAATATCTCCTATTCTATAATATATGATAGGCAAAAAGCAATACGTAAGAACAGCAGACGAGAACTCAACCAGAAAGTAATACGTATGAAATTTGCGGATGGACAGCTGCACAATAGATGTGGTAAAGACAATAAACGCATCCAAACAAAAAGGACTTAGCCCTATACAGTACAGAACTAAGTCCTTTACCTAAGTTACTTGTCCAACTTTAGCCAAACCGGTCTCAATGCAGGAACTCTGTCAAAAAAGTGTGGTAAGCCCGTAGTAAACCAAACCAACAATGATGAGCAATGAAAGAGTATGTAGACTGACTGATATTTTCTGTAAGAGCTTAATGTCCTTACAATTTTGAATCTTTCTCTGGACAAAGCGAATCCCTGCCCAAGCATACCATGCACAGAAACTAAGCGCAGTGAGTGAACCTCCAAGAATCAGTAAATAGTAGGGAATTTTTTCCATTTATTTTTTCTCCACAATATTGTAATAAACTCGGCTTGTTCCCTTATAAATAAGCCAGTAAATGATTGCCAAGGCGGCAATACTTCCTAAGCTTACCCAGAGAATTAATTGGTTATCCATGATGCCAAAGATTTGAATAAGTTTGCTAATCATGATGTAGGCAAAACTGAAATGGAGGATAGTCATGGCAATAGGCAGTAAGAAAATCATGCTGACTTGTGACTTGATCGTTTTAGCCACTTGTTTTTTCGAAAGTCCCACTTCTTGGAGAATCTTGAACGAACGCTTGTCTTGCGTACCTTCAGATAACTGCTTGTAATAAATAATCAAAGCTGCACCCAAGATAAAGCTGATACCAAGCACTAAGCCTATGAAGACAAATGCACCAATACCTGTTCTCACTTCTTTCATCTCAGTTGAGCGGAAAGTCAGTGCGCCTTGTTCCTCCTTAAATACCTTTCTGAGCTTGTCCTGTTCTTGCTCTTGAAGCTCAAAGTTCACCGTCACAGCTGGAGTCATTTGATAAAAGTTCTCTCTCTCGCTGTTTGCCTGATTATAGGCAGCTAGAGCTTGATACAATGCCTCATCATTTGGAAATATAATAAGCATTGGTGTTGTCATGTTCAACATGATTGGATATTTCTTCAAGTCACTCGTTGCCATAATGGTTTTGACTTCATATTGAGTACCAAACCAGTTGAGCTTTTTTAGATTTGGATAAGCTCCAAAATAATCGAGGACGTTTATCTGCTTGCCTGAAATATCTGCAACTTTTTCATTCAAGTTTTTCAATGTTTGCAAGGTTGTCATTGAGAATTGCAGGGCTGTTTTTTGAGTCATCAATGGAGAAATACGGAGAGTATTCGTTGCTGCTTTTTGCCCATCAACCATTAAGAAATCCGCGCTTAGAGCTGTCGAAACATTGGAAATTTCAACTCCAGCTTGGTCTGCTTTTTCTTTCAGAGTTTGGACCATTTGAGCAGTTGTTTTTTCTTGGCTGTATAGAACATATCTTCCTTCTTTCGGATAAGCCCGCTCTACTGCTTGAGTGCTTCCCACAAAAATACCAATTGTGACCACTAATGTCACTAAACTCATGGATAAAAGAATCGTGATGTTTGCTAGCCCAACTGCATTGGCTTTCATCCGATAAAGCATGGAACTGATCGTGATAAAGTTTTGCGGTTTATAGTAAGAATTGCGCTTTTTACGCCATTTTAGATACCAAACAGTAAAACTTATATAAAAGAAGTATGTCCCCAGAATAACGACTAAGACCGCAATAAAGAAAGTTGTCAAAGCCTTGATCGGGTTATCGACGCTTACTGCAAGACTATATCCTACAATGAGTAAGAGAAGCCCAATGATAGCCATGAAGATATTTGACTTGGGTTCTTTTTCTCCCTTAGATTCTTCACGCAACAGGTCTAAACTTGAAGATTTCCAAATGATAAATGTTCCTATGACAAGGAGTATAGAGAAGAAAATCAAGAAAATTAATGCAACAGTAAACACAGCTCCTGCTGTAATTGCCAAATCAAACTGATTTTCTCCAATCATATTTATGAAAATAAGGAAAAAGAATTTTGAAAAGGCAATCCCAGCGATTGTACCAATAATTACTATGGCAATGTAACTCAGAACAAGTTCAAAGAAAGAAACGAGTGCTATTTTCTTCTTTCCCAGACCTAAAATATCATAAAGCCCAAACTCACGCGAACGTTGCAGTTGCAAGAAACGATAACTATAGACGAGGATGATGCCAGCAAATATAGCTAAAATCCACATTCCAAAAGTCATCAGTTGTGAAACTGCTGCGCCTCCCTTCATGTGTTCAAGAGAGGGGGACTGTCCGATAGCCACTGTGATAAAGAGCAAAACAAACATTGTCACACTCGCCACAATAAAGGGAGCAAAGGACTTGAAACCTTTCTTCAAATTTTGGACTGCCAGCTTAAAACTAAGCATTGTGTGCCACCTCCGTTTCACTTGGACCTACTGGAGAACCTAAGAATGAAGTCATTGACAGTGTAATTTCCTTTGCAAAGTCTGTCGATGATTTTTCACCTCGGTAAAGCTGATGGTAGAGCATCCCATCTTTAATAAAAAGGACGCGCTTAGCATGACTTGCTGCCAAGCTTGAGTGTGTAACCATGATGATTGTTTGACCCGCATCATTAATATTCTCAAAAAGTTCAAGCAAACTTTCCGAATTTTTATAGTCCAGAGCTGCTGTAGGTTCATCAGCTAAAACTAAATCTGGTTGAGAAATCAAGGCACGCGCCACAGCCACACGTTGTTGCTGCCCACCTGAGAGCTCAAAAGGCTGTTTTTCTAAGAGGCTCTCAATATTTAGTTTTGGTGCCAAGTTGTCCAAACGCGCCTTCATCTCGCTTACCGGAGCCTTAGACAAAACCAAAGGAAGATAAATGTTATCTCTGACAGACAAGGTATCTAAAAGATTGAAATCTTGGAAAACAAAGCCAAGATGCTCCCTGCGAAAAGCTGAAATGTCTTTGTCCTTAATGGCTGTGATATCACGTCCTGAGAGTAAAACTTGACCTGCCGTAGGTTTTTCCAAGGTAGATAGGATGTTCAATAAAGTGGTTTTTCCTGACCCCGACTCACCCATAATCGCGATATATTCGCCTTTTTCCACAGAGAAATCAATATCTGCAAGAGCTGTTGTTTCTTCCTTTGAAAAACGTGTTTTGAAAACTTTTTTGATGTGTTTAACTTCTAATAGCATTTTTTCTCCTCCATATATCTTGCCTTGATTTTAGTTTTGGTTTAACTTCTCTTTTGCTTTACTTGGCAAGTCTTTTTCTTGAACTTCTTCCCAGCTTGTTATACCTTTGACTTTGTTATCTATCAGTTTTAGGTAAGCATTTTTACGTAAGTTATGCTGTGCTGTAAAGGAAACTTCTTTTTCATCTCCTTTTTTATCATAAGCGGTCATCTCGTACTCATAATCTGTAAAACGCTCGCCCGAGTCTGCTTTAATGACTTTTTTTCTACCATCTTCAGTGATTTTCACATAACGTTCTGTGCCACCATAGCTCGTTTTATACCAACCATAACCTAAACCACCGATGATTACGACAAATGCAAGTAAACCAAATAATACCTTTTTCATATTTTTTCCTCTTTCATATTAGGCGTGTCTTTTACTTAAGTTTATATCTTTATTCTAGCAAATAATATTTTCTATAAACTTACACTTTTGTAATGAAAAAAACTAGGACCACAATGGTTCTAGTTTTTTCAGAATTTTCTTAAGCGTGCTTTATACTTTTGAAATGCTTCTTGAAGTTCTCTAAAACTGTCACTCGAAAATTTGTCACAAATTTCCTGAGCTAAAACGGTGGCAACAACGTTTTCCATAACGACGCCTGCCGCTGGCAAGGCCGTAGGATCAGAACGCTCAACACTTGCCTTATAAGGCTCATGTGTTTCCATATCTACTGACATAAGAGGCTTATACAAGGTCGGAATAGGTTTCATTACACCTCGAATGATCAAATCTTCGCCGTTTGTCATTCCCCCTTCAAAGCCGCCAAGATTATTGCTCTTCCGGCTGTAACCCGCTTGTTCCGACCAACAGATTTCATCCATGACTTGGCTTCCCTGAAGCCGTCCTGATTCGAAACCTAAACCAAACTCGACCCCTTTAAAGGCGTTAATTGAAACAACAGCTGCTGCAATTTTCGCATCTAATTTTCGGTCGTAATGCACATAGGAACCCAGACCAGCAGGAACATTTGTCGCACGTACCTCAACTATTCCCCCGATTGTATCCCCCTTCTTTTTTATGTCATCTATATAGGCACGAATCTCTGCCGCACGTGAGGTGTCGACCAGAGATAAGTCATTTGATCCAGCTCTTTCTTTGATTTTCTCCACTGTCAAATCTGAAAGATGCGCTGCAACCTCCTTGCCACCAAAATTGACCACATGATTAGCCAGATCAATGCCTAAATTTTTTAGCAAAGTCTTAGCTACCGCACCAACCGCTACTCGCATGGTCGTTTCACGCGCTGAAGAACGTTCAAGTGTATTGCGCAAGTCATCAAATTCGTACTTCATTCCCCCAACGAGGTCTGCATGACCGGGCCTTGGTTTCGTTAGCTTTCGTTGTTTCTTTACGGATGCGTCAACCGCTCCAGAAGCCATAATTTCTGTCCAATGTGAGAAATCACGATTGCTTACATTGAGCGTGAGCGGACTTCCTAAAGTTTTTCCGTGTCGAAGACCACTCGTAATTTCAACTTGATCATTCTCAATCTTCATACGTCCGCCCCGTCCATAGCCACCTTGACGACGTTTGAGTTCAATATTGATATCCTCAGCTTGCAGAGGAAGTCCTGCAGGAAGCCCTTCAATAATGGCTGTCAATCGCGGACCATGTGACTCTCCGGCTGTAAAAAAACGCATGTTATTCCTCCATCAATCCTTTGTATATGGGAAGTAGAAGGTCAACAGTTTCAAGCATTTCTTGCAAGATTACTTCGTCTTGCTTCCCATCAAAACGAGAAGCTTCCCAAACTTTCCCTATTTCTAACTCTGCTTTTTTTACCTTTTTCAAACGTGTGATCAGTTCTGAAAAATGGCTGGTTTCATAAAAGTTCGGCTGCGTATGATCCTTTGAAAGAACAAAACCGGCTGGCAAAGCGCCAAATTGAGTTAATTTATCAGCATAGTCTTGCTGACCTTTCGGTTGATCAATGATGGAAAGGTAAATAAACACATAGTCTTTCCAAATGCCTAGCTGAAAATGCGGTTCCATCTTATATCCTCGCTTTTGTCGACCGATGGCTGACCACGTATTTTCTGGAGCATGGCTGGTGCGGCGTCGATGCTGAGCAATGTGCAGATAAAAATCCTGCTCTGGAAAAGCTTGACTGATTCTTTCTTTCAAGACCTCACCTATCTCCATAAAAACAGGTTGAATCTCCGAGCGCACAGCTTGCATACGCGCATCCAGACCTTCAATATCAAATACTTCAAATGATTTTTTTCTAAACATATGACCTCACAAAAATTTTATACAAACAATACCCACCAGCATGAGCCCAAGACCAACAACTTGTATCATGCGTATCGGATAGGTACCTGAACGCCACCAACCGAACTGTTGGACCAACATTGACCCAAGGATTTGTCCTAAAAGAGCCATCATGATACTGAGCCCCGCGCCCATCTTTGGCACGGCCAAAACCGAACCTAAAACGAAGAAAGCCCCCCAAATGCCGCCTAACATGTTCCATTTTTTTATCTGTCTTAACTCTACTTTAGTGATAAGGCGCCGCTCAATCAGCAAAGTAACAAGAAGAATAGCGATTAAACCGATAAAAAAGGAGATAAAAGAAGCTTGAATAGGCCTCTGCAACAAAAGGCCCAAGTGTCCATTAATCGCTTGCTGAATTGCCATAAATGAACCGGATATAATTGCCCAGAGTCGCCAAGGCAACAAGTTAGGTCTCGGTTCGGACTGGTTTGAGTTGTCCTTTAGACTCGGGAGGACTACAGCAATCAGGAGACCTAATATTGTAATAAGAACTCCCAAAACACGCATCACACTCATAGGAATATGGACTGCGTAAAACCAGCCAAAGCTGTCAATAATAACACCTGTCACTACCTGCCCCAAAATAGGGAAAATAACGGTCTGCACAGCGCCTAATCTTGGAAAAAGGAAAACATTAGACGTGACATAGACAGGACCAAGTAAGCCACCAATCCATATCCAGACTGGATGAGACTGGATAAATTCGGCAGACGGAAACAAGTTCCCCGTTAAAAGCAATGAGGTTGTACCTAAGAAAACAACCCCAATAATTTGAGAAATTGTCGATGCCCAAAATGGGGAATTAACATTTTTGCGAAGTTCGGCGTTAATCGGGTTTTGGTTTGCTAGTAAAAAACCCGCAAAAAGTGCTATTCCAAGATAGACAAACATTATAATTTTTTGATTATTTTCTCCATTGTATTCTTATTTATGAGAAACAAGCAGTCTTTATAAGCCCTGTTTCCAAAATCTTGGCGAAAGATGAGCCTGTATTAACTCTTTTAGTCAATCTTCATCAACAATGCCCACTCTTCAGAGACTGTCACTGCCTCCTACCTTTAGGTACTCTCGCATTTCTTCTAGGCTTATTTCATGGATTGTGGCACGTCCAATTTCTGGCACAAGTATTGTCTTTATTCTATTGCCCCGTGCCTTCTTGTCATGCACGACTATGTCAAACAAAGCCGTTTCATCCCAAGGCTGATAAGTTTGAGGAAGTTGAAACTTTTGCAGCATTTCTCTGATTTTTTCTGTCATCCCTTTGGGCATAAGCCCTTTACTTTCCGCAACCTTGCTGATTTGGACCATGCCAATAGCAACAGCTTCACCGTGCATAACTTGACCATAGCCCGCCCAAGTTTCTACAGCATGGCCAATGGTGTGACCAAAATTCAAATATAGCCGCGTTCCTTGGTCAAATTGGTCTTCCACTACAAGTTTTCGCTTTACTTCACAGGCTGCATGAATAAAGTATTCTGCTTCCTGTAATAATTCTTGAGCATTTTTCAACTTGGATAGACGTTGCCACAGCTCCTTATCTGCGATAAGGGCACACTTCACAATTTCCCCGATGCCTTCACGGAAGTCTCGAGAGGGTAACGTTTTTAAGACTTCTGGATCAATCAGTACACCACCTGGCTGTGCAAAAGTGCCAATCATGTTTTTCGCATAAGCACTATTCACACCAGTTTTTCCACCAATAGAACTGTCAACTTGTGCGGTCAAGCTGGTGGGGATTTGGAGAAAATGAATTCCCCGCATATAAGTACTGGCAGCAAAAGCAGCCAGATCACCAACAACTCCTCCTCCCAAGGCAATAATGCCGTCTGAACGTGTCAGAGATTGTTCAGCACAAAAGTTCCAAAGTCTTTCTACAGTAGCTAAGTTTTTGTTCGCCTCCCCTGCTGGAAATTCAAAAGTAAAAACCTCAAAACCCTCGCGCTCCAAATGGGTTCTTACCCCAGTACCATAGAACGCATTCACATTATTATCTGTCACGAGGACAATCTTTTGCTTCTCCCAAAGACTGCTGACCCAGTTTCCGACAGAGGATAAACTGACTTTTTCGATAAGAATGTCATAAGGATTTCGTGGAAGATCAACTTTTAATCTCATTTTTTTCCTCCAATTCCTGTCCTATCTGCCCAATAGGCATTTTCTTCCCCGTCCATAATTCAAAAGAGGCCGCAGCTTGATGAAGAAGCATTCCCAAGCCATTTTTCGTTTGAACTCCCTGAGCTTCTGCCCATTTCATCAATGGCGTTTCCTGTAGCTTGTAAATCGTATCTACCACTAATAGATGAGAGGGGAGATTAATAGAAGACGAGACGGGCATTGCTTTGTCCAACATACCGACCGGTGTTGCATTAACCAGTAGATCTGCTTCAGTAATTTCATATTGTAGACGTGAGGTATCAGCCAAGTCGAAAACTCTGAGTATACTTTGTGTTTGAGTCGCTAATTCTTCCACGCGTTGCTCCAAGGCCTTGTAAGAACTAGACCGCCTAGCAAAAACAGTAATTTCTCGCATCCCGAGCAGGAAAGCTTGAACAATAATGGCAAGGGCGGCGCCACCACCGCCTATAAGTACCATCTTTTTATCCTTAGGCTCAAAAGTTAGGGCATTAAAAAATCCTATGCCATCTGTATTATGGCCTACCAGCTTCCCGCTATGATTGACAACAGTGTTCACAGCGCCCATCAAGCGTGCTTCCTCCGATAAATCATCTAAAAATTCGATTACCTTATACTTATAAGGCATCGAGATGTTAAGCCCGTACATGTCCAAAGTTCTAACATTATTTACCGTCTGGCCTAAATATTTTTCATCTTTAAGTTCCCAAGCCAGATATGCACCATTTTCGTTCACCAGTTCAAATGCACGATTATGGATAAAGGGTGAGAAACTATGTTTGATAGGATAGGCTAAAACTGCCGCCATCCTCGTGTATCCATTTATCTCCATATTTTACCCGTATCTATTAGTTGTTTTGCCGCATTGATTTTTAATATAAAAAATAGTATTAGATAACTAATACTATTATAACTTATTTATGCTGCTTTGCGCCCTGTGAAAAATCGTTTTGCCACACCAATCATTGCCGGAAGTAAGGATACAGCAACAATAGTTAACATGACCAACTCAAAATTTTTCTTAATAAATGGAACTTGTCCAAAAAGGAAACCAGCACCTAGAGCAACAATCACCCAAGCAAAACCACCTAAAAAATTATAGAGGACGAACTTTTTATGCGGCATACGACTGGTTCCTGCTGTAAAGGGAACTACTGTACGAATGATAGGCATAAAACGCCCAAGGAAGATCGCCCAAGACCCCCATTTCACAAAAAATTGTTCTGCTTCTTCAATATATTCTGGTTTTAAAAATTTGGATAAACTTTTGTGTTTAGGGATGACATCTCCAAACCTGCGCCCAATTTCATAGTTAAGAAGATTTGCGAGAAAAGCCAAAGTCCCCATCGTTATAATTAGAAAGGGCATTGATAATTTATTTGGATATAAGGCTGCCATAGAGCCGACAAAAAAGAGAATTGAATCACCTGGTAGAAACGGAAAAATTACTAATCCTGTTTCGATGAAGATAATGGCACCTAAAAGTACATAGACCCAGATGTGGGCGCCTGGCGTATTCAAGAAACTGGAAATCCAATCGTTGAAAAAGCCAAAGATTGAAAGTGTGACAAACATGTTTTAGTTCTTCTTTCTGTTAAAGTGTTGCTGCATTTTTAATTTTACACTAAATAATTCCCTTTATCAAATTCTTCCTTTGTGTATTTTTGTAGAAAAAATTATAAATTCATTTCTCAAGTTTTTTACATGTCATGTTTTATGACACGGATTATTTTTTTCAAGGCTATTTTGTGGTATACTGGCATGTATATGATTTGTTTATATAATTAATGAAACTTAGGAGAAATAATGAAATGAAGAAATTATTCTTTACATTATCTTTAATATTCGCCACGCTTACTGGAATGTCCTTCGTAACTGCTGATAACGTCAGCGCTCAAGAAACCGTGCGTGTCGCAAGTGATAATGCTTATGCCCCTTTTGAATTTCAAGATTCAAATAAAAACTGGGTAGGTATCGATGTAGATATCATGAAAGAAGTTGCAAAGATCAATGACTGGAAGCTTGAAATGACCTTCCCCGGCTTTGATGCTGCTCTTCAAAACTTAAAAGCTGGAAAAGCCGATGCCGTTATTGCAGGGATGTCAATCACTGACGAACGTAAGAAAATTTTTGATTTTTCTGAGCCTTACTATACCTCAGCTATTACTTTGGCTACAACAAAAGCTTCTACGCTTAAGAGCTATGATGAACTTAAGGGCAAAGCTGTTGGTGCTAAAAAAGGGACAGCTGCTTATGATTGGTTGCTAAAAAATCAAGATAAATACGGCTATTCCATTAAGACTTATCCTGATGGGGTGCGCATGTTTGCATCACTAGCTTCAGGGAATATCGTCGGCGCCATGGATGAAGCTCCTGTCATTTCTTATGCCATCAGTCAAGGTCAAGACCTGGCCATCAAACTCCCCTCTTTTTCACTTCCAGGAGGTTACGGTTTTGCCGTGATGAAAGGTGAAAATTCTAAATTAATTGATGGCTTCAATAAGGCTCTCACTCAAATGAAAGCCAATGGCGATTATGATAAAATCGTTCAAAAATACACAAGTGGTAAAAAAGCTATACCTAAAAAAGATGTTTATACTATTGCTTCTGACAATAGTTTCGCCCCTTTTGAATTCCAAAATACGGATAAAAAATTCACCGGGATTGACGTTGACTTGCTTAACGCAATTGCTGAACAACAAGGGTTTAAAATTAAATGGAACCACGTTGGTTTCCAACCTGCCGTAGATGCTGTCCAAGCTGGACATGCAGATGCAATGATGGCTGGTATGTCTATTACTGACGCACGCAAAAAAGTCTTTGACTTTGGCGATCCTTACTTTGACTCTAATCTGACTCTCGCTGTTTCTAAGTCTAACGATGACATTAAAACATGGGAAGATTTAAAGGGGAAACAGGTAGGTGCCAAAAATGGTACAGCTTCTTATGACTACCTAACTAAAAATGAAAGCAAGTACGGTTATACTTTAAAAACCTTTACTGATGCAACTTCAATGTATTCTTCATTGAAGAACGGTTCAATACAGGCCTTTATGGATGACGAACCCGTGGTTAAATATGCCATCAAGCAAGGGCAGGAATTTAAAACACCTTTTGAAGGTATCCCAACTGGTCAATATGGCTTTGCCGTGAAAAAAGGAACAAATCCTGAATTGATTGAAATGTTTAACAATGGTCTAGCTTCACTGCGTGCTAGCGGAAAATACCAAGAAATCCTTGACAAATATCTGACTTCAAAAGCAGAGACAGCATCTGAATCAGATACAGAAAGCACGATGTTTGGCATCTTGAAAAACAACTGGAAACAGCTGGCAAAAGGACTCTGGATTACGATTCAACTTGCTTTAGTTTCATTTGTCCTGGCTATGATTGTCGGTATCATCTTTGGACTTTTCTCAGCTAGTCCTTCATCAGTTTTGCGTACGATTTCACGCATTTACGTTGACCTTAACCGTTCTATTCCTCTCTTAGTGTTGACTATCTTCATTTTCTATGGTATTCCAAACATGTTACAACTCCTTACAGGTCATCAAAGTCCTCTGAACGAGTTCACTGCCGGTGTTATTGCCTTAACGCTTAATGAATCAGCCTATATCGCTGAAATCGTTCGCGGTGGTATTGCTGCTGTTCCAGCTGGACAAATGGAAGCCAGTCGCTCACTAGGAATTCCTTATGTGAAGACAATGCAAAAAGTAATCTTGCCACAAGCTGTCAAGATTACAATTCCGAGCTTGATTAACCAATTTATTATCACGCTTAAAGATACAACCTTAGTATCTGTTATCGGATTGGTTGAGCTCTTACAAGCTGGTCAAATCATCGTTGCACGTAACTTCCAAGCTTTCCGTGTTTATGGTTTGATTGGTTTGATATACATGATTGTTCTGCTTCTTTTGATGTGGGCTGGACGTCGCATTGAACAAAAAATGAAATAAGGAGATTAAAGATATGTCTGTACAAATCGAAGTCACTGATCTTCACAAAACATATGGTAAAAACGAGGTCCTCAAAGGTATCTCGGCAAAGTTCAACAAGGGGGACGTTGTCTGTATCATAGGACCCTCAGGTTCTGGTAAATCAACCTTCCTCCGTACATTGAACGGCTTAGAAGGCGCCACCAGTGGTGATGTCATTATCAACGGCTACAACCTCACGGATAAAAACACAGATATCAACTTGGTTCGCCAACATGTCGGAATGGTTTTCCAGCATTTCAACCTTTTCCCTAACATGACTGTTTTGGAAAATATCATGTATGCGCCTGTTGAGCTTAAGAAACTAACAAAAGAAGAGGCCAAAGAAAAAGCACTTCATTTGCTTGAAGCGGTTGGGCTAGAAGAGAAGAAAGATACCATGCCTGAGATGCTCTCAGGTGGGCAAAAACAGCGTGTTGCTATCGCTCGTGCCTTGGCTATGGATCCTGATGTTATGCTCTTTGATGAGCCAACTTCCGCCTTGGACCCTGAAATGGTTGGTGATGTTCTTGACCTCATGCGCCGTATCGCTGACGATGGTATGACAATGCTTATTGTGACACATGAAATGGGATTTGCACGCAAAGTTGCCAACCGTGTCATGTTCACAGATTCTGGTGTTATCCTTGAAGACGGTAAGCCAGAAGACATCTTTGACAATCCACAGCACCCACGTTTACAAGACTTCTTGTCAAAAGTCTTGAACGCTTAAAAGTAAAAACGGTTTTCGTTTTAAAAGAAAACCGTTTTTCTTTTACTTTAAGATACTATAAAAATATTGAACCAAATGACTTAAAAACAAAAAAGCTTAATCACGTGCATATGAATGCTGTGGTTAAGCTTTTTTCGGCTTTGCCTGAAATCAATCTTTTCTATTTTTGCTCCAGACTATTGAGTTGTCGTTTCAGCAGTATCTTCTGAGTCCTTTTTCTCACCCTCAGGATTTTTCAAATCATTGAGATACTCTTCCTTAGATTTCGCGTATATCCCAGCCTCCATATCAATCACTTGGGGAGGGGTAAGCTGACTAGCAACGCTTGGATAGTAAGGCATCTTTTCTGCTATTTGGCTCAAGGAAACACGTACCTGGTTGCCGTCAGACATCTCTAAGGCAAGGAAATCACTTGTTGCTTTAGTCGGTGCTTTGCTTACCGTAGTAATAAGGCTGCGAATTTCAGGTTTCAATTTCATATAAGCGGTAACAAATTTTTCTACCTCTTGATCTGAAAAACTTTTAAGTAAAGGATGGTTTGAAAGTTTATCCCCTGGAATCTCTTCATCTCTCAGAATATAGCCACTTTCTAAAACTTGATAGTTCTTTCCTTTCTGTTCAACATAAGCCACTGTCTGAAACTCAGTGACCTTAGCTTCAACATGATTAGGAAAAGTAACTTGTATCTCTACTGCTTTCACACGTGGGAATTTTTGGACAATACTGTTCTCAATCCCTCGTCGATTTCTAATCACACCGTAAATTCTATCTCTTGGTTTTAAATTCGAGGCTTCTACTATTGCTTCAAAAGATTCGTGCTGATTTCCAGACACAGTAAACTTACCAATCTTACTTATCGGTGATACAGCATAAACAGAAACAATGAAAAGTAAGACAGCCACTAATAGCAAGGGCCACATTTTTTTAAAGACTTCAAAGCTGCCTTCAAAGTAAGAGGGTTTCGTTTCTTCCTCTTCAGCGATCTCAGAAAACTCTTCTGAGTGAGTCATTACTGATTCTTCCCCGTCTTCAATATACTGGCTCTCTGAATCTTGACCTATATCTTCTTGATTTTTAGCCGTATCGTCTTCTTTATTCTTCAAAAACTTCCGTTTTTTAGGCTCCTCAGACTTCTCTTGATTTTCAGCAGCCTTACGGCGCTGATATTCCAGATGTTTCTTTTGCCAAGGCGTAAGGTTTTCTTCACTCATTATTTTTAATTTCTTTCACAAGTTGATAAAGTCGGTCGCTTGCATCAGGAACTCCTGCTTTTTTACTGGCTTCCGACATGGCTTGATAGAGACTTTCATCAGAAAATATTTCCGAAATGCTTTCCAGCATTTTTTCAGCCGTAAGCTCTGCATCTCTGATCATCTTGGCAGCCCCAATGTCAACAAGTGCCTGAGCATTTTTCGTTTGATGGTCTGCCGTTACATTTGGACTCGGCACAAAGATGGTTGGAAGACCAAGTGCTGTAATTTCCGCAATCGTCGTTGCTCCTGCACGGCATAAAATTAAATCTGATGACGCCAGCACTTCAAGCATGTTTGAAATGTAAGGACGAATCGCAATATTTGCACTTTCCTTATATTTAGCAAATTCTGCATAATCTTCATCGTAGTAAATCTGTCCTGAAGCGTACACAAGCTGATAATCTTTTTCTGCAAACTTAGGAAGGGCGGCTTTCACAGCTTCATTGATGGTTTGTGCACCACGTGAACCTCCAAAAATCACCACTGTTTTTTTATCCTTTTTGAGCTCATACTCTGTTTCCAAAATATCTGTTGCTTCTAAACTGGCAACTTCTTGCGCACGAGGATTACCAGTAAAAACTGTTTTTTCCCTCGGAAAGTAGGGTTTTGCCGCTTCAAATGCCACAGCAACCTTATCCACATACTTGCTTAAAAACTTATTTGTTATTCCTGGAATAGAATTTTGTTCATGCACAAGTGTTGGAATCTTAAGCTTGGCTGCTGCATAAAGAACAGGACCTGCGACATATCCTCCTGTACCAATCACCACATCTGGTTCAAAGTCTTTAATAATCTTCTTAGCGTCTGAGGTGGACTTCAAAAATTTATAAAGGGTCTTAAAGTTGCTAAAGGAAAAGCTACGGCGGAAACCTTGTATATCTACTGTTTTAAAGTCGATGCCAGCCGCAGGTACAATTTTGCTTTCTAATCCCCGTTCTGTCCCAACATAGAGGACATCGGATTCTGGCTCAATCGTTTTTAGATGATTGATGAAAGCCAAAGCTGGATAGATATGCCCGCCTGTACCGCCTCCAGTTACAATAATTCTCATCTTATTTCAGTTCACCTTTCAATTCTTCAAAGGCTTTGATAAACATGTCGCCACGTTCTTCAAAGGTCTTGTATTGATCCCAGCTGGCACTAGCAGGACTAAGCAAAATCGTGTCACCGGCTGTTGACTTTTCAAAAACTTCTTTAAGTGCCGTGGCAACATTTTCACTGGGGACTGTCGGGATGTGTAACTGATCCGCAAGCTTTTGAAGTTTGGGAGCAGTTTCTCCAAACACAGCCATTCCTTTAAGGCCAGAAACAGCAGACAGCAACTCATCAAAGTCATTTCCCCTATCTAGTCCGCCTGCTAAAAGCCACAGCTTACTGTTCTCAAAACCAGAGAGTGCTCTTTTTGTTGCCAAGATGTTTGTAGCCTTACTGTCATTATAAACTTTCCGTCCAGAAATTTCGCCCAAGTATTGCAAGCGGTGCTTGACACCAGAAAAGCTTGTTAATACTCTAATAATGGCTTGATTTTCAACACCTGACAGTTTTGCAACAGCTATTGCTGCTAGAGCATTTTCTAGATTATGTTCTCCTGGTAAGGCCAGTGCTGCGGTTTCCATAATAAATTCATCCCGAAAATACAGTTTGCCTTCTAAAGAATAGGCACCATCGACTTGCTGTTCAGTAGCAAAAGCTACGACTTGAGCTGCAGTATGCGCTGCTAAAGCACGGCACTTCTCTTGATTAAAGTTAAGCACCAAGTATTCATCAGCAGTCAAGTTTTCTTGAATGCGCCATTTGGCTGCTTCATAGGCTTCCTGCGAACCATGATAATCTAAATGTGACGAGAAGATATTTGTAATCAGAGCAATCTTTGGCTTAAAGTCAATAGTCCCCATGAGTTGGAAACTTGAAAGCTCCATGACAAGAGTATCTTTTTCAGTAGCTGTAGCAGCCACTTCCGAAGCAGGGAAGCCAATGTTTCCTGCTAATTTTGCTGACCGACCATCAGCATTTAAAATCTCCGCGATGAGTGTCGTTGTCGTTGTTTTTCCATTTGTACCTGTAATACCGATAATGGGAGCCTCAGAGACGAGGTAAGCCAGCTCAACTTCTGTTAGGACAGGAATTTTTTTAGCTAAAGCTCGTTTAACCATTGGATTATCGTAGCGAATGCCTGGGTTTTTTACCATATAAGCAAAACCTTCGTCCAAAAGTTCAAGAGGATGATTCCCACAAATGACTTGGATGCCTTCTTTCAGCAAGGCTTTGGCTGCTGGATTTTCATCAAAAGCTTTTCCATCATTTACAGTAACTAAAGCTCCCAATGAATAAAGCAAGCGTGCAGCAGCTTCTCCAGACCTTGCCAATCCAAGGATAAGCACTTTTTTTTGTTCAAAAGTTGTGATTTTTTTCATTGTCCCTATTCTTTCTACGTCCCTCTATTTTACCGCTATTTGCCCATTTTTTCAATATAGAGTTTACATTACACTGGTGACAATAAAAAAAAGCAGAAAGCATTTTTGCTTTTCTGCTTTTTGTTCAAGTACGTAGGAAACGTGAGAGGAAAGCTTTTGTGCGTTCTTCTTTTGGCGAACCAAAGATTTCTTCAGGACTGCCTTCTTCAGCAATGACTCCCTTATCCATGAAGATTACACGATCACTCACATCACGCGCAAACTCCATCTCATGGGTGACGATAACCATGGTAAGACCTGTTTCAGCTAAACCTTGCATGGTTTGCAAAACTTCGCCAACCATTTCAGGGTCTAGAGCTGATGTCGGTTCATCAAAAAGAATGACATCAGGATTCATTGAAATCGCACGTGCGATAGCAACACGTTGCTTTTGTCCACCTGAGAGTTGTGCAGGTTTAGCATTCGCAAATCTAGCCATCCCCACTTTTTCTAGATTTTCCAAAGCAATCTTTCTTGCTTCCTCTTGGCTTTTTTTCAATACAGTGACCTGCCCAGCCATAACATTTTCAATAACATTCATGTTGTTAAAGAGGTTAAAGCTTTGGAAAACCATGCCCAAATGTGTACGATACTGAGGAATGTCAAAGCCTTTTTCGAGAACATTTTCTCCCTTATAAATGATTTCACCACCGCTAGGCTTTTCTAGTAAATTAATTGAGCGAAGCAGGGTTGACTTACCACTTCCTGATGAACCAATGATAGAAATAACTTCGCCTGTATTAACGGTCAAATGGATGTCTTTTAAGACTTCATTGTCTCCGAATGATTTTTTTAAGTGATTGATTTCTAAAATAGCTGTCATTTAGGCCTCCCCCAATTCTTGGACTTGCATCTGGTTTTGGATTGGAACATAAGCATCTGGCCCATCCATTTTTCTTTCTATAAAACGGAGAATACGTGTTACTGTGAAAGTAAGAACAAAATAAATTGCGCAAATCACAGCAAACGTTTGGAAATACATAAAGTTTTGCTGTGCCACTGTAGTCCCTTGGAAAAAGAGTTCCGTTACTGAAATCACAGACAAGACGGATGTGTCTTTAATGTTAATCACAAACTCATTACCTGTTGCAGGAAGGATATTTCGTAAAACCTGTGGCAAGACAACTTTACGCATTGTTTGCCCGTGTGTCATTCCAAGAGCCTGTGCTGCTTCAAATTGTCCTTTATCTACAGAGAAGATTCCTCCACGAACAATTTCTGACATATAAGCCCCTGTGTTAATCGATACAATAATCAAAGCTGCCACAGTACGGTCCAAGCTAATTCCAAATGCCAGAGCAGAGCCATAATAAAGGACCATTGCTTGAACAATCATCGGTGTCCCACGGAAAATCTCGATATATGCTGAGATAATCCAGCCAAACACTTTATATAAGAAAGCTAAAAACTTATTACTGATTTCAGGAATTGTACGGTATACACCAATAAGAAGCCCTAAAATGGTACCAATAATCGTACTGATAAGTGAGATAAACAATGTCATCCCTGTACCATTAAGGAACTGTTTCCCATTGTCTTTCACAATGCCAATAATCTGGTCATACCAAGTTCCTTGTGTTTTTGCTTCTGGCTGCGCAGCAATCATCTCATCCATCAGCTCTTTTTGATCCTGCACTGAGAAACCTGTTAAAAAGCTATTGATTGCTGCTAAATTAGGGTCATTTTTACGGACACCAACCGCTACTGTCGTATCCTCTGAGTTCGTTACGAAACCTTGACCTTCCCCAAATTCAATCATTTTAAAGTCAGGATTTGCTTTTTCTGCCGTAATCCCCTCAGGTCGCTCTGCAACATAACCATCAATGGCCCCACTCTGCAAGGCAACTCGCATGCTTGAAAAGTCCTTCATGGCTGTTTGTTTATTTACATTCTCGATCTGATCAATCATGTTGTAGTGGAAAGTTCCGAGCTGAGCGGTAATTTTTGCTCCTGAGAAATCAGCCAAACTTGAAGCTTGGGCAAACGCTCCGCCACTTTTTACCATCATAACAAGATTCGACGTATAGTAAGGCTCTGAGAAGTCAATCTGTTCTTTACGCTCTGCTGTAGGAGACATCCCTGCGATAATGGCATCAATTTTTCCTGACTTAAGAGCGGGAAGTAAGCCATCCCAGCTGGACTTTACAATGACCAGCTCTTTATTCAATTTATCCGCAATTTTTTTCGCAACTTGTACATCATAGCCGTTGGCCCATTGTCCATCTACACCCTCGATAGGAACTGCACCGTTGCTTTGGTCATACTGTGTCCAGTTAAAGGGGGCATATGCTGCCTCCATCCCCACACGGAACTCCTCTGCACTAACCTTTGAGTTTCCAATAAATAATACCGTAAACAACGTCAAGGCAATTAATAATAGGTTTTTCCTTTTCATAACACTCTCTCTTTCATATTTTACAAAATCAATATAATGTAAAGATCACGGATAGGCGCTTTGCCTTCTCCCAATGAGACATGCGGGAAATTAACCTAGAAATGCCCCTATCATTGTATTCGAATATACGATGACAGTAGTAATAAACATAAAAAGCAACCTTCACATAAGGAGGTTGCTAAACGTTGAATATGACGCATTTATCAATAACGAATAGCACTCCGCAAAACTGCGACAGTTCAGCAAGTATCCCTTGCTGCCCCAACAAATCTACTTGGACGAGTAGATTCATTTCGGCAATGTCTCCTCCATTTTACTTCAACGCTTGTCCAGCTCAGTAAAACTTCCTATTCATTGCGACCTCTATCATTTTATTTGTATTTTGTACTCTAAATCTTAACCTTTTTTCAGATGAATGTCAACAATTTACTCGAATCATCAAACAAGTCAAATTAATTATAAGGAAATTAAAAAGTCTGTCGACAGCTTCTTTAAGGCATCTACAGACTTTTATGTTTATTTAATTTTTGGAATTTTCAGCGTGAATTTAGAACCTTCACCCAAAACAGAGGTAACACTAATCTCTCCCTCATAGTTTTCCACAAGGCGATTAATAATAGATAGTCCAAGACCTGTACCACCTATATCACGATTTCGGGCTTTATCTGCACGGAAGAAACGCTCGAAAACATGTTTCAGGTCATCTTCACTGATTCCATAACCCCTGTCTTCAACAGTCGTAATAATATAATCTTCGTCTTCTGCAAGATGAAGATTGACTTCTTGGCGATCTTTTGGCGAATATTTTATCGCATTATCGATCAGAATTTTCAAACCTTGCTCATAGTGATTAGGATAAATATGGGCCAAACTGTCCGGACTTAAATCGTTTTTCACAGACATTTTTAAGTCGGGATGAATAAGTAAAAAGTTTTTCATCAGAAAATTCGAAACTTCCGTTGGGTCACAGATTAAGTCCTCATCTTGAAAATCAATGCTCTCCAAACGAGCTAAGGCGAGCATCTCTTCAAGCATTGTCCGCATTGTTTTTACTTCTTCAATACTCGCAATCAGTGATTCGTCAAGTACCTCAGGATCATTTTTCCCCCAACGATTCAACAGGTTCAAATGTCCGTCAAGTACTGCCAGAGGCGTTCTTAACTCATGACTCACGTCAGAAACGAAACGCTTCTGCTGATCCACATAATCGTTGAGTTTTATCATCATGTCATTATATACCGTAGCCAGCTCTTCAATCTCATCCCCCGTTTGAATAAGAACAGGTTTGAAATCCATGCTTAAATTGTTTGCTCTGGTCGTAATAGCATCGTGTAAGCGTTCGAGCGGTTTGATGTAACGACTGGCCATGAAATAACCCACAAACTGAGCGATAAAGAGGGCGATAATTTCCAAAATAATAAGAGCAATAAGAAGTTTCGTACGTACGCTGTAATAATAACTCATATCGTAGAAGGCCTGAACATAACCGATCAATTCCCCTGTCTTGCTCGAAAATACAGGTCGTTCAGCTAAATAGCCAGAATAATCACCAAATGTGCGTATAGCAACACTCGAATCTCCCACATCTTTTCTCAAAGGAAAATTATAGGCCCGTGTAGAGTAGATGAGTTGTTCATTCACATCAAAGACGTAAAAAGACTTTCGCGAACCAATCATGCTCCCTAAAGTTTCAAGTTCATTTTCTCGCCACTGCTTTGAAGCGGTATAGTCTTGTCCATAACCCAAGTAATCAAAGAGGTTTTCCTCTGTAAGCTCATTTTCAGAGCGTGCCAAACGCTGCTCCACGTTATCCAAGGCTTGCAGCATGTCACCTTTTTCAGCATTAATAAAAGTGGTTATTGTGAGTTGATAAATCAGTACTGTAAAAATAGTGAAAGTGATGAAACAGAAAATTGTATTTGCAAAAGCCCAGCGCAGCATGATACTGCGCTTTCGCTCTGGAAGACTTTCTGTTTTCTCTCTTTTCGCATCAAAAAATTTTATCATGTCGCATTTTTCTATTTCTTTTAGATGACATAAAAGGAACAAATCTAGTGACAAAGCCACTAGAAATTTTCTTATTTATTCGCTATGTTATTTACGGTCGCGCATGACGTAGCCCATACCACGGACAGTTTGGATATAGCTTTCACGTCCTTCCACATCAATTTTGTTACGCAAGTAACGAATGTAGACGTCAACGACATTTGTTTCAGTGCCTTCATCATAACCCCAGACTTCTGAAACCAAATATTCACGTGTTACGACATCTCCAACATTTTGCATGAGTGTCAAAAGCAAGTCGTACTCACGGCGGGTAAGGTCAATAACTTTTTTACCACGGTGAACAGTGCGGTTGGTTTTGTCAATGACCAAGTCGCGGAATGAAGTGTTGTCTGCTTTATCTGCAGCTTGGATATGGTCTTCACGGCGGAAGAGTGAACGCACACGTGCTAAAAGTTCTTCAATAGCAAATGGTTTTGTGATATAGTCATCAGCTCCAATATCAAGACCTGCGACACGGTCCATTGTTGAGTCACGCGCAGTCATCATGATAATATGCGTATCTTTTTCACGGCGCAAGCGACGTGCTACCTCAAAACCATCAAGTTCTGGCAGCATTAGGTCAAGCAAAATCAAGTCATAATCTTTTGACATTGCTTCTTCAAGTCCTTTGCGACCATTGTCTTGAACAGCAGTTTGATAGCCTTCATGCTCAAGTTCAAGTGAAACAAATCTCGCAATGTTTTTATCGTCTTCGATAATCAAAATACGTTTAGATGAATTCATAGTTTAGCCTCATTTATATCTTTTTTAATTTTATTTCCTCTATAACAAAATTATAATACAATTGTAATTTTGTTGCAAGTGTTTTATGAGATTTTTCTTAATTCTTTTCTTCCGAGAAAAGACCCGCCAAATCTGCAAAAGGAGATTTATTTTCCTTATCCGCTTCTTCTTCCTTTTGTTTCTGGTAATCCGCTTCAGACAAGACTGTCCAGTTTTTCCCTGACGGTAGTTTCCCGTCCTCCCTCTCGTCCTCAGACAGAATCTGCAACGGGATTTCTAAAAGAATATTATCTGCTACAGACTCTGATAAACTGATCCAGTCTTCGTCCAATGTAAAGATCATGTCATCATCTAGTAAATCTTTGTTCTCTTTAAGAAACGCCTCCGTTGTAAATGCTTCACTGACCGAAAGTTCCATCAGATAATCGACGGGTTTCAAACTACGTGAAGAGGGAAGAACCAGTTCCGCTTTAAGCGTATAGTCTAGGTAGTAAATATCTGTATCATAGGAAATTTGTCCTTGAATCTTCACTGGCTTTGCATCAAGAATTTCTTCTGAACGCTGCTTAAGCTCAGCGGTCAAATCAAGTTCTTCCTCGAATTTAATTGTTTTCTTTTTTGATACTTCAAGAATCGACCACTTCATTGTTTTTTTCCTTTATCTTTATTTCAGAATAAAAGAGCATTTCCTTGTCATGCACCTTATCCCTATATCGTGTGATACCTTCCTCTATTATATGATATTTTTTTAATTTTTTATAGTCCTATAAGTAAAAATGAAAAAGCGCCGAAGCACTTTCTTTATTTTCCATATTTTTTGTTGAAACGAGCGATACGTCCGTCTGCCGCTTGGAATTTTTGACGGCCAGTGTAGAATGGGTGTGAGTCAGAAGAGATTTCCACACGAATCAATGGATAAGTGTTCCCGTCTTCCCATTCAATAGTTTCTTTAGAGCCTTTAGTTGAACCGCTCAAGAACTTAAAACCTGTACTTGTATCCATAAATACAACAGGTTGGTAATTAGGATGGATGTCTTTTTTCATTTTGCAAAATTTCCTTTCTGCCTTGGACTGTTTGCCAGACCAAAGTTTGTTAGACCATAATATTCTAACAGAATTGTTCTTGAAATTCAAGCTTTTGCTCAAATGAGTGTGTGTCGTAAATTTCCGTAACTAAAAAAATAATCAAACATTTTTAAGCTAGAATAGAAAAAAGCTGAAGCCTGCCCCCTCGCAATCCTCAGCCTTGATTTTTTACGCATTCTAGTGTAAAATAGTCAAAGTTGATTGAAGCAAGAGCCAATTGCTTTAATCTCCTAGCTCCGAATGGAAGTCGGAGCTTTTTTCTTGATTTATATCACGAATTGATTATACTAAAAAGCACGTTAAAACGCAATCATTTTCAAAAAATGATTGTGTTTTTTATTGGACTTCTTCCTCTAATAATATCTCCGACGTCCTGATTTATTGGCTTGTTTGACCCGCCTTATCTCTGGTGGGATGTAGGACTTTCTTAGAAACTGCTGCACACTCAGTTGCTCAATACTTTTATATTTCGCATACTTTTCTCGCCACTCCCCAAAGAAAAGGTCATAAAGCCGCCCTTCCATTTTATCAATAATCATTCGCCCCATTGTCAATGCCCCTTCCACCGACCAATAACGTCCTTGTTTCTTCATACGATAAGACATTTTTGTGTGGTTACTTTCCATAATACCGAGGACTATGGGTGACAAGCCCCGCATTTCTGGGGTTTGAGTATACGAAAAATTCCTTAAGAGTTTCCGTGAAAACTTGGAAAATTTCTCAAGAAATTCTACCTCTTCTTCAGGAATAAGCTGTTCGACTTGAGTAAGAACTTCTCGTGCCTCTCGCTTATTGTGGTCTGTAATCGCTTGAAAAAGAGCCTTCTCAAAAGAGTCAGGAAAAGGCTTCATCATCATTGAAATCTCCTTATTAAGATGATACCTGTCCCAAAAATGTTCATGTTTACATGAAAACGCCTTCGCAATTTCTTCAAATACATAAGGGGTATAACCATGCCCCATGTCTGAATTTGTAATGAGAAGTGTATCTTTCCTTATTTCATAGTGATTATGTAGGTAATCAAGTACTTCCTCTCTCGCTTTTTTATTGCTTGATGACCATATTTCATGCTTATTCACTGTTTTCCCACGCATACCATACTCTTTTTCAATACCCTCATGAATAAGAAAATGGGCAAAATCTGTTTTCTTCTTATCATTCATAAATTCTGGTGTACTGATAATAAGGCCATCTCCTTCAATATAGAGAATATCTATTTCCTTCTTATTCATGAATTCTTCTTCCTCAAAAAAGCGATATTCCTCACGTTCTTTGTACAGCTGAGTAACCATTTTACGCGCCTTATGAACAGCATCTTTACTGATATCCAGATGAAGTAATTCTTTAAAGTGAGCAGCTGCTTTCCTACATGTTAAGTCAACCGCAGTTGAAGCCATTTTATAGAGCAGCCCTTTAGAGTATCTGCTATATGGGAGTAAATCAAGATATTCATCCACAGGGTAACGACGTTTACCGTTTTTGGTATAGCATCTTCTGACAAGAAGTACCTCCCCAAAAGTAAACATCACACGACGTTCTGCCGTTTCTTTATAGGTCCATCCTTCCTTTTCCAACAAAGCTCCTTGCTCACGATCTACACGCCTCATTTCTTTGATAAAACGCTGGACATGCAATTCTTGCATCTCTAATTCATAAGCTTCTTCACTAAACAGCACCATTGTTCTCGTTTCTAAACATAGTACTTTCCATTATAAGGGGGAGAACTTTTTCTATCAAGAATTTTTTTGTTCTCTTAAAATTTTTCTTTTTTTATTCTTTTCTTTCATATTTAGTAAATAAAGTGTTTCGTTAATAGAGTATTTCGTACATGCTATTCTGGAACAGTACCATTAGTATTGTTCCATTTGAATTGTTTTATTCGTATTGTTTAAATTCAACAATGCGACAAAGCGCATGGTTAAGCAATTGTTGTTTTTCGACAATACCAAATGTACAAAAAATACCGACTGTTTTTCCACAGACGATATTATTCAATTTGTATCAATATAACAAAACTTACTTCCCAATTCTCATAAAAAATCAAAAATATCTGTTTGTTTTGAATTAAATTCTGGATCACTTGCGGCTTTATACGCACGCAAAATCAATTTGCCTAAAACTTCAGAATCACTCTTTTCACCAAGCAAATCGGTCAACTCTGTCAATGCTTGACGTTCATTATAGCGTAAAGAGAAATTATAACGTTTCTTTTGGGAACGAGTTTTTCGTTTATTCTGAGAGGAATATGCAATAACCACGCGTTTCATTCCTTCTTGTTTTCCTGCTTCTTTTCGAGTTGCACGAATCGATTCTGCACGACGTTTATCTCCTAATGCCATGTCAACACCTCAATTTTCTTATCTATTTCAGTCATCACTTCTTCAAGTTGCTGTTTAAAGGTTTGGTTTGTTTCGACTTTCAGAATAGCTTCTTTTTCCAGTTGTGTCCAAATAGATTGCTTTTCATCGGAAAAAGCTTGTGCAAACAGTTCTTTATGGGGAATGTAACCAACAAATCGCTCATCTTCAGAAATAAGAGCTATCAACTGTTTAGAGAGTCTGGTATAATACTTCCCAACCTTTTCAATATTCGTTCCCATCAGAACCAGTTCACAAGTCACTCGTTCTTCTTGGTGTCGTTTATCATAGGTGTCTGTTTTTAGATCTATGAGAGCCTGTTCAGCCTTGGGAATCGCATTGGTTGATTTTTCTGTTGGCATGACAACACCAATCTGTGCCGTTGATATCGCCAAAGCATTTTTAGTCAAAGTATCTGTGTCAGGATGCGTATCAATAAGCAAATAATCAAAGCTTTTGATGAGGTCTTCATGCTCATACATCCAATCCTCTAATAAAAAGTAAACGTTTTGGGTACCTTCTGCTCTGAGTCGGGCAGGCTCGTACTGTAAATTCGGATGAGCAGGCAAGAGCCAGATATTTTCTTCAACCGAGATAAAATTAACTTCTCCACCCTTGAACAGATTCAATGAGGTATTTTCTGTCTCATAAATATCATAAAGTTCTGTCAAGGAACACTGATGATCCAAATCAATCAAAGCAACTTTATAACCTTGTCTCGCTTTCCACTCACCATAAACCTTAATAAATGGTGTTTTACCTGTACCTCCTGCAGGAAGTGCGGCAGTTAGAACAATTGGAAATTTTTCTTCGTCCATTGTGAAATTTCTCCTTCAAATAATTGATGGAAAATACACAAGTTTTTGCGCAATCACTTACATACTTTCGTGTGTAACTTTATATAAGTATTATAGCAAAAGAAAAGAGGCGAAAGTGCCTCAAATCCATATATATCAGCTTTGTTAGTTCGCAACCATTTTGTAATATTCTCGATTCAGAAAAGGAATTTATGTTTACAAAACTGTCACCTAAACAAAAGAGAAACCGAAAGTCCTTGAGTTTAAAACTCCTTCTTGAAAAAACAAAATTCAAGTCCGAAAGAGTACAAACGTCTTACACTTTGAACAACTCAAAAAAAAATCAAACTAACTATTCTTTGACTGCGATACTGATATTTTACATTATGAGAAGTTCGC